>NZ_VMLJ01000056.1:0-1308 GCF_013276615.1 Streptococcus sp. 1621 | reverse complement strand
TCATTAGAAAGAATCATATGGAACAATTACATTTTATCACAAAATTACTAGACATTAAAGACCCTAATATCCAAATTATGGATGTTGTTAATATGGATACCCACAAAGAAATCATTGCTAAACTAGATTGTGAGGCCCCATCTTGCCCTGAGTGCGGAAGTCAAATGAAGAAATATGATTTTCAAAAACCTTCTAAAATTCCTTATCTTGAAACGACTGGTATGCCTACTAGAATTCTCCTTAGAAAGCGTCGATTCAAGTGCTATCACTGTTCAAAAATGATGGTCGCCGAAACCTCTCTCGTCAAGAAAAATCACCAAATCCCTCGTATTATCAACCAAAAAATTGCGCAAAAATTGATTGAAAAGTCTTCTATGACCGATATTGCTCATCAGCTGGCTATTTCAACTTCAACTGTCATTCGTAAGCTCAATGATTTCCGTTTTAAGTTTGATTTTTCTTACCTCCCTGAGATTATGTCCTGGGACGAGTACGCCTTTACAAAGGGAAAGATGAGCTTTATTGCGCAAGATTTTGACAAGCTCAATATCATCACTGTTCTTGAGGGGAGAACACAAGCTATCATCCGAAATCACTTTCTGCGCTACGATAGAGCCGTTCGTTGTCAGGTGAAAATCATTACTATGGATATGTTTAACCCCTACTATGACTTGGCTAAACAGCTTTTTCCAAACGCTAAAATCGTGTTGGATCGTTTCCATATTGTCCAACACATGAGCCGTGCTATGAGTCGTATGCGTGTCCAAATCATGAATCAGTTTCATCGAAAATCCCATGAATACAAGGCTATCAAACGCTACTGGAAACTCATCCAACAAGATAGTCGGAAACTCAGCTATAAACGTTTTTATCGCCCTACTTTTCGCATGCACTTGACGAATAAAGAAATTCTAGACAAGCTTTTGAGCTATTCAGAAGACTTGAAACATCACTACCATCTCTATCAACTCTTGCTTTTTCACTTTCAGAATAAGGAACCGGATAAATTTTTCGGGCTCATTGAGGACAATCTAAAGCAGGTTCATCCTCTTTTTCAGACTGTCTTTAAAACCTTCCTCAAGGATAAAGAGAAAATTGCCAACGCCCTTCAACTACCCTATTCCAACGCCAAACTGGAAGCCACCAATAATCTCATCAAACTTATCAAGCGCAATGCCTTTGGATTTCGGAACTTTGAAAACTTCAAAAAACGGATTTTTATCGCTCTGAATATCAAAAAAGAAAGGACGAAATTTGTCCTTTCTCGAGCTTAGCTTTTCTTCAACCCACTACAGTTGACAAAGAGCC
>NZ_VMLJ01000055.1:0-10907 GCF_013276615.1 Streptococcus sp. 1621 | reverse complement strand
CAGAGCTGTCTTGTCTGCTGGTTTCACCACATACGGAACTGTTACTTTTTCTGTACTTTGATCTGCGTAAGTAATAACAACGTCAAGATTATGGCTACCTACTGTAGTTGGATATTGTGTTCCTTCTTTCAGTGCAGCTGATTCTTTGTCAGCTACATCTACCGCAGCAAGTAACTCTGCATTTGTAGGATTTTCACCGATCACTTTTGTAATCGTCTTAGTCGTCACTGTATGTGCAGGCGCTGAAATTGACGTTGGTGTTTGCGCACTCTTGGTATCGCCACTTCCTGCTGTCGCAACTGCTGTTACTTGACGATTTCCTTGTACTGAGTTCGCTGGGAATACCCACGTATTTCCACGTTTTTCAATACCATTTGCGCTCCATCCATCTGCTTTACTTACAGTTATTGTATTTACATTTGTATCAGTTGTAGGAACTGTAAATACCACTTCGTCTGCATCTTCTGGAATAGTTACAACAGTTTCACCATTTTGCTTGTTCTCATAAGTCAACGCTGCTGGTGCTGAATTTGTCACTGTAATCGTTACATCGTATTCGCCGACTTTATTTGTGGCAGTTGCAGAAGTTTCAGTTAATTGAACCGTATATTTTCTTGTTCCAACTGTTTCAACGTCAGGCTGTCCGTCTTTCCATGTAGCTGTAAAGTCACTTGGGAAGTCTTTTTCGATATTCTTTTCAGTGTAGCTAATACCTTTTCGAGCATCTGCTCTCAAGTCTGTCAGAGTTTGACTTCCCTTAGCTGCTGTAATGGTTTTCCCTGCGAAATTACGCTCTTTGGCTACATAAATCTTGCTTTCATCGCTTTCGGCAGTAAAGACAGTCTGTTTTACTTTCACCGGTAATGTAGATGAACCTATTTCAGTAGATTGGTCTGTCTGACGTAAGTAGGTATTATCTGGAAGTTTATAGGTCCAGACACCATTTTTCAGTGCACCTTCGCCTGGTTGAAGATTAGCTGGGTCTTTACCATTATTAGCTTCAATTTCAACAGTTCTACCAGTTTGTAATTCAAGTACAACCTTCGTAGCACTTTCAAGGGCTGTACCAGAAATTGTACGATCCACATCACTTAGTTTGGCGTCTTCGCCACTTCCTACAGTTGCATTAAATGTCGGCGCTGTTGGTTTGGCTACTTGCGTATGAGAAATGTCAATAGTAGAGCCATCATCTGGGAAGTTAATCGTAGCTACTTTAGTCTTATCATCCGTAGTTCCCTTAGTATAAGTTACATTTGCAGGTAAGTTATTATTATTTGCATTAACTTCTTGAATTTTAGCTGCAAAGCTCTCTTTCGCTGCATCTGTAAAGTTACCATTCGCAATATCACTATTACCATAAGTCACTTTTTCAGCATTCGTTGGATAAGTGACTTGATTTCTGTAGAAGTCAGCATACGTTTTAACAGTTACCGAATCACTCTTAGCAGAAGATACTTCATAAGCAGTGTCTTCTGTTGTATTTTTTGCAATTGTTTTCTTGTATGTTCCAGAAACAAGAACATTAGTCGTTAATTGTTCTCCTAATGTTAGGTCTTTCTTGTAGTCAGCTGCCGCGAATGCTACTGTTGTTGTCCCAGCTGTAATTTCTTTTTCTGCTACAACATCACCTTGAGCGTCTTTAAGTTGCACTTTTACAGTTGCTCCTGACGCTAATTGCGAAGCTTCTGGTAAGTTTGATACCGTAACGGCAGGTCTAGTTCCTGCTTGACCTTGAAGTGTTGGTGCTTTTGGTTTAACAGCTAGAGCCACTTTGACTCTTTGGTCTGTATACCTATGACTAGTGTCACCACGATATTCATCAACCTTAGTTCCATAGTGAACATTGGCCTCTTCTTCTCGTACTCCTATAGTTGTCTGTACTTTAGCTACTGGAGAAGAACCATAACCATCGCCCCATCCGAAGAATTTTTGTGATGGTGTTCCGAAGTTAGTACTTGATTTTACATAAGAAGTAACATTTGTATTTGCAAATGGTTTTCCTACTTCTGTTTCAAAATAGTCTTTTCCTGTTGGATAATTTGGCTCATAGCCATATATTTTGAAAGTAAGTTCTCTTTCAAATTTCCCAGCCCCATTTGGATAAGTCACAATGATTTTTTTAGTGATTTCTCCCGCTGTTGTACTTGGTGTAGGCGGCATTCCACCTTCAAATTCAATAGTCGTACCTGCTGGTTTATCACCTTCAAAGGCTACATAGAAATCAGGCTTAGCTGGTTGCGTTCTACCTCCAGTACCCCATACTGCTGATGTCAATGGCTGACCAACAACCTCATAGTAAGTTGTCACTTCTCTACCATTCACTTTACGAAGAGTAACCCCTGGATATACAATTACTGGGGTGCTTAATTCAAGGTTATCATAACCATCTAGATTTGCCACTACAGTTTCAGTGGTTCTTCCTAGAACTTCTGTTGTTGGTTTTGAGTCGTCTTTCCACGTTGCAGAAGTTAAAGTAACACCTGCCGGTACTTCTACGAAGTTAGCTGCATCATCAACATTTTCAATAGTTCCGCCACTGATTGCATAAACTGTTTTTGGCTTCACAGCGACTAGAGAAATAGTTTTCTCAGCTTTATTACCATTCTTATCTAAGACAGCTACTTTTATATCGCTCTTAGAAACATCTTTCAACGTTCCTTTGATAGAGTTGCTTGCTGCATCGTAACTCAAACCTTCTGGTAAGTTTGTAACTTTGATATTACTTTCATCAATACCTACACCAGCGTCTGATAGCTCAAGAGGAATATTGACTTCTTTTCCAGCTTCGACAAGTTTCGAAGAAGCACCGATAACTGGTAACGTAGTATCTCCATTAGCAGCTGTTTGACTAGCGCTGTCACTTGAAACATTTTGAGCAACAACCTTAGCTACAACATTTGATTGACCCTTAACGACTTGGTCCTTCAATGTAATTTTACCAGTATTCGGATCTATGCTAATACCATCTTTCGCACCTTCTGTAATGCTCCATTGATTATTAGCATCCTTAGTAGCAACAACTTTTGTCTCTGCTTGAGGAGTTTTCGTCACATCTCCATTAACTTGCAATTGATTTACATCTGCTGGAGTATAAGTTACTTCTAGTTTATCGACATTTGGTTCGTCTACTGGAGTTGCTGTAACATCTCCGTTAGTTTCAGGAGTTACAGTTGGTACAGCTGGTTTTATACTCTTAACCGGGATTTCAAAGTCTTCCCTTGTTCCATCTGGATAAGTCACAGTTGCTCCGACATAATGACTACCATCCTCTTTAGACTTAATTAAACCACTGTCTTTCATAGCAACTGTTAAGTCTGATGTTTTATTAGTTACATTTACATTACCTTTTGTCGCAGTGAAGGTCAAGTTTTCCTTCATAGCGTTAAATTCATCCCCAGTCACTGTCGTCGTGTTAGTAATATATTTCTCCAACGGCTGAGTAGTGATAGTAGGTATGTATTTAGTTGCTTGTGTTCTTGCTTTAAGTATCACACGTGTTGGACTGTTTTTAGTATTGTCTTTAGCTCCTGGAGACTCATGCAACCTATTTCCTGCTACATCTTCTGCATCAGCATAAATAGTTCCAATCGTTCCTCCATCTGTCCACAAGTTATTTCTATCAGCAGGATTTGTTTTCGATAACTTACCTGTAACATTTAATGTAATTGGTGCATCATGTTGTGTTTCAGCGCTATCTTTAGCAAATCTATTAGAAAATTCAAGATTTACACTACTTAAATTAGTAGGACTTCCATCATATCCAACAAAATTAGCTGCTACTAATTTCCCTGAATTGTCATTAAACGTTGCTATTGGTAAATTAGCTTCTTCTGTTGGTGTGATATACACTACGCGATTTCCATCAGCATCTGTTTCTACGTTTTGGAATGTTAGTGTAGGGAACTGGTGGTCTCTATTTCTTACAGTTTCAGTAGTTTCAGTACTTTCTACATTTCCTGTTGTTGGTGTAGTAAGAGCTTTAACTTTTACCGTTGAACCTTCTTTCACATAACCGTCTTTAAGTTTAATCTCTCCTGTTGTTGGATTTACTGTCAAAGGGGCACCCGAACCAAATGACCAAGAATCACCATTCTTCGTCGCTGTGTATGTCACTTCCCTTGGATTATCTCCTTGAGTTGTGTATGTTACACTAATACGATTTACATTCGGTTGGTTGTCATGTGTAATAAGCACAGTTCCATTATCTTGTGGTCTTACTGTTGGCGCTGTTGGTTTGACTTTAAATGTAACTGGTTTTTCTATCTTATCCGGTGCGTAGATAGTTACTCCATTACCTATTCCAGCAATATCTTTAGTGTATTTTCCACCTTGATTATAAAAATCAGCCACTGCTTTATAGGTTACAGTTCCAGGAGTCGTAAGTTGAGTATCATTTGCTACATCCGAGCTGTCCTTAGACCATTTGAATGTCATTGATCTTGGATAGTATTTATCATCTCCATCCGAATTTGAAGCAACAACCGCTTTAACAAACTCATGTGCATCTCCTAATGTTGAGTTGAATTCTACTGTTTTTTCAGAAGTTTTTAATTCAACATCAGCAACAATATACTTGAATTTGTATTCTTTTTGGTTATTTGAAGCATCTTTGACTAAAACTTTTGCCTCATGTTCACCTAAAACTGCAGTATTTGGAACTGTATTATCACTATTGATTTGCGCATTTGTTCCATTAGACATGCTCTCGTCTTTAACGAATTCACGCCCTGTTGGAAGGTCCGATGCTTTTAGATAAGTTGTTGTTCCAGAGTTATCATTAACTTCGAATGTTGGATTAAATGTAGCACCACGGAATACTACAAAAGTAGGGTTTTCGGTCACATTGTCTTTTAACTCGACACCATTTACTTTTACCTTCGGAGCTACTTTATCTCCTTGGTCTAATGGAATTTCAAAATCTTCCCTTGTTCCATCTGGATAAGTCACAGTTGCCTCAACATAATAAGTATCCGTATCCGCCTTATGTTTAATCACACCATTGTCTTTACGCTCAATAGTTAAACCATCGGTATTACGAGCGATTCTTACATCTCCTTTGCTCGCTGAGAAATCTAGCTGTTGCTTGATGTTAGTAAACTCAGCTTCACTTACCGTCGCGTTAGATGCAGTAATATCTTTATTCAAGATCTGCGTTGAGATTTGAGGAGTATACTTATCTTTTTGAGTTAAAAGTCTAATTACAACACGAGTAGGCTCATCAGCAGTGTTTCTGATACTCTTCAATTGATTACCAGCAGCATCTGTTGCAGAAGCATAAAGAGTTATTAAGTTCCCGTTGTTTCTCGTTAGATCCCATGCTCTATTTGTATCAGGATTTAGTTTTGGTACTAGACCGGTAAACTGAATATCATATGGTGCAGAGACATCTCCATTATCTGTTTTATCTTTTTTGTTGTAATTTAATCCATATTTCAGAGTAGTTGTTCTCGAGTCTCCTTGGAATAAGGCTACTTCACTCAACTTACCAGAATTATCTTCTACAGTTCCCAAAGTAATTGGGTTGGTATTTAATTCTTCTGTCGGTGTCACATAAACAACACGTTCCCCATTCACGACTTCTGTATACTTATCGCTAAAAGTAAAGGTTGGTGCTACACGATCTCCAACTTTTGAGTTAGCTGTTACCGTAGTACTGTCTACATTATCAGTCGTCACTGATTTTGCTGTTATTTGTGAATTGTCTTTGATTTCTCGGTCTTTAATCGTAACGACACCTGTAGCGGCATCGATTGTTACACCATCTGTCGGAGCACCTGTCAGTGACCAGCTATTATTTGTCTTATTGGCTGTTACCGTCTTATTCGTAGGACTTGTCGTATTAGCATTTGTATAGGTGAAACTTACTGTATTCACATTATCCTGCATTGCTGGTCTTACTGTTACGTCACCGTTATCCTCTGCAGTTACTGTCGGTGCTGTTGGCTTAACTTTAACCGTTACATCTAATTCAGACGATGATACTCCTTGGCTATCTGTTGCTTTGTATTTCACAACATAAGAACCTGGTCTATTAACATCAACAGTTTTTGTCGCAGCAACTCCATTTACCGAAACAATCTCTTTTGTCACACCATTCCCTAGTGTTGCATTTTGATCGTCTTCTTTATCGTGAGCTGTGACTAGCGTATCTAAGTTTAACTGTCCACCTTTTTCGATTGTTGTTGTATTTCCTTGAGGTCCAGCTAGTGTCGGTGCTTCATTTGTCACAGAAATAACTTGCCAATCTGCTGGTGTACCATAGTTTCCTTCTGAGATATTGGTCTTCGTGCTGGCTGTTCCCACTTTGATAGGTTTCTTCATTGCGATTGTCACTGTTTCTGTGAAACCATCTTTCGTTGGAGTACCTTTTACTACTGCTTGTGACGAATCTACCGAAGTCCACGGCCCATCAATACTAGTGCGTTTGAATCCTAAGTCTTTTGTAGCTCCAGTATCTTTATCTGTATATCTCAAGTAGAACATACCTGCATCATGAGGTGTTTTTACGACTACTTCTTTAGCTCCTGCGTACAAGGTAGTTCCACCTGTTTCTGATGGTTCAATAGTTGTCGAACCTACCGCAACAGTAACATTTGTGCTAGGACTTTCTACGCCATTAACCGTCTGAGTAACAGCTACAGGGTCTTTAGCAACTAGTTGAGTCTGGTTAGTATGGTTACTATTTAACCCTTCTCTAAGGTTTACTGTCCAATGTCCGTCACTTCCTACTTGAATATTTTCAGCCACTGTCTGACCTGCAACTGTTACTTTGATTTTAGCACCAGCTGTAGCCGTTCCCTTTAGAGTTCTATCATTCGATAACACTTGGTTACCTATCTGTGTAGTAGGTGTCACTGTTGGAGCGGTTGGAAGAACCTTATACTTAAAGTAATAGTTCTTATCTCCTGTTGTTCCATCGCTAACTGTTATAGTAGATGTATAGACACCTGGTGCTGTATTCTCAGGTATATTCCCTGTGAATGTTGGACTAAATGGTGCTTGTTGACTGTACTTAGTCGTCGTATTGAAGGCATCATTTGCATTAGTAGCTGTTATGCCAGGACGCAAATTATCTATTCTAAATTTCGTTAGCTTCTCAAAATTATCCCAGGCTTTTAGTTCTGGTCTGAATGCCTGACCTTGAACCACTTCATATACAGCATCCCTAGCATCCGAGTCATTTCGTGATTGAGGCAATGTTTGAGCATTATCTCCTGTCCCAATTTTAACTTCAGGTACTGTCGTATCTGTTGGAACAGTAATTGTAGTTGCCTCACTTGGATCTGTATCATTACTTCTTTGTTGTGCACTAAGTTGCGTTCCTGAACGCGCGGTACCAAATGGAACTGTAACCATCGCTGTACCATCTGCTGCATTTACAACCGTAGCCGGAGTTTGCCCTAGTCCTTCAAACTTAGTCCAAGTTCCATTTTGTTTTTGGAGTATTACAGGTTGTCTTCCATTTGCTATCTCGTAAGTAACAACCGCAGATGTAGCTCCATTTTGTCCTATTTTGACAGTCACATCTCCATTAGGAGTTGTTGCTAGAACTGGTTTTGTTGCGAAAGGTTGTTTCTGAGAAGTTGCCTGAACTGTACTTGTGCTTAGAGTTGATACAACTCCATCAAAGACTGTATCAGTACCTTTGTGAACTAAAGCTGTGACGACTTTTAACGGATCTGTTCCTACATTCGTCTGTCTATAACTTGCAGCATCAAAGGTTGCCTTACCATCAGCAGTTATACTTGACGAAGCTAAGACTGTATAATCAGTAGCTGATTTGAAGTAATATTTATCATAATCAGGCTCAGCATCTCTACCACCTTTTACAAGATAGGCCTTCCACTCAAGTTCAGGAGAAGTAATATTTCCAAAACCAAGATTTGTATTCAAGTCTTTCACTTTAATCGTTGGTTTTTCACTTGCTTTTTCTTTTAGTTGCTCGTCAGTTGTTTCAAAAGTACCTGCTTTAGGTGGAATAATTACACTAGTCTCAAATGTTTCCTTTTTACCATTTTCTGTAGTAACAGTTACTGTCAGAGGATGAACTCCTCCTTTATCTCTAGAGAAGCCACTAGGATTGTTCGCCTTGATAGAAGCTCTTGTGCCTCCGACTCCCTCTTTTACCCAGTTAATGCCTAAAGATTCACTTCCAGTGACAGCTATATCTCTAATTTTAGTGTTTCCTTGAGCAATAAATTTGAGTGTATTTGCCGTAGCAGGCCAGTCCGGTACTAGTGTTTTAAATTTATCTCGTCTGATGTCCGTTCCAAGACCGTTAGCTAATCCAATACGTAATTGAGAAACCTCTTTTGATGCTTCCTCACTATAAGCTTTATTCTCAACCTTTTGTTTAGCATAGACAGTAGATGCTGGTTTTGCTGTTCCATTCGGTAATGTAACCACTGCTGTTCCATTACTACTTGACTGAATACTAATCCCTGAGTTTGCTGTCGCTGTTTCTTTGCTCCAGTTTCCATCAGTCCCTTTGACAAAAGTAACGTTTTGCTCTTTGCTATTCGTATCAGTATAACGAACTACAGCCTTAGTAGCATTATCTTGACCAATCTTAACTGCCAGAGATAAGTCGGTTGTATCTTGCGTGATAACAGGTTTCGCCGTGAATTTTTGTCCTACTGTGGCGATCATTTCTGCACTATTATCTGACTCAACAGTTTGTTGTTTCGTATTGTCATAATCAATCCAAGAATCATCAACAACTGTTTTAACAACATACTTACCTTGTGCTAATTCTACACCTGTAAAAGTAGCTTGCCCTTGAGCATTTGCTTCCGCTACAGCGTCTACTTCTACACCGTCTTTAATCATTTTAACCTTTTCTAGGTTTCCATTATCCAACTTGCGGTATAGAACCATGTTATAACCTTGAGTACCACCACTAGCTGTAACATTAGTCGTAATCTCAGCTCTATTAGTCAACGCTTGAAGCGTCGGTGTCTTAGGTTTTGTTACAAAGCTCAATTTCCCATCATCAGAAGAATTATCAGTTGGGAATCTACGTACATAACGGAAATTATGAACACCAGGTTTCGAAATAATGTCCATAGTCATTTGCTTCTTACCAGCATCCGTTGTTAAATCATATACCCTATTAGTATCTTCATCAGTTACTCTAAAACTTTGATTTCTACGATTGGCTTCTTGTTTCCCTTTTTGTTTCTCAATTGGTTGATCACTTTCATCACTGTAGTCCCCGTATGAAGTGAAGTCAATATTGAAGGCTTTTTCATTTGAACCATCACCAGAGTAAGTAAGAACCCCTTTAGTTTCAGGATTAAGAGGATTATCTATATATTGGGGATAGTTAAATGCTTTATTCCCTCCTTCATCTCTGACCTGTGTTCCGATGTAGTTGTTTTGAATAAAATTAACATACGCAGTATTCTGATTAACTTTAAAATATCCATTCCCGCTTATTTTAAACTTGAACTTATCTGTGTCGTCTCTTTCTTCAGGTGTTCTTGCATACCATTGGTTGATTAATTGACGAGTAGCATTTTCTACACGCTTAAGACCACCAGCGTAAGTTAATTTACCTAAATCGTTTGAACCACTTGTCTCAAAAGTGATTTTATAAGAATGGTCATCACCACTATTTAACGAGAAAGTATACACATCACGAACATCATTCTGAATGGTGCTAAATTTAGCATCTGAATATTTTTGTAAATTACTTGGTTCAATATCTCGTCTATTATAGAAACCTCTGTTTAGATAACCAGCTCCGTAAGTTTGTTCTCTAGCAATATCTTCTAAAGTTCCGACTTTAAAACGTTGAGCTTGAGTTGTTCCTATATTTGATATCCTTGCATTTGTTTTATCTTTTGTTCCTTTTTCTACATCTTTAAGTTCCGCACCTCTAAAAGGCGAATCCTGAGGAAGATTTCTAAAAGCATTTGACAAAGCGTTCTTCAGCTCATCTTCTCCTGATGCTACTGTTGGTCTTTCTAGTAATGTTCCACCATTTTTATTAAACGTTTGAACAGATACAGATCCGCTCTTTAGAACTTGACCTTGTGGAAGGGTAAAGTAAACCTTATTGACTCCCAGCGTTTTATGGTTCTCATTAACCGTTATCTGCCAGTATAAACCTGTTTTTGTTGGTCGAACATTGATGTGAAACCCTTGGTAAGCTTCGCTAATCTTTCCACCTTCATAATAAGTATTCCCTACTCCACCTTTTGAATAGAATACATAAGAATACTTAGGGTAGGGAGAACCATTCTGACCACTCTCAAATAAGTAACCTGTTTTTGTATCGTAGTCCGCTGATTCTATACCACTTCTTGTAGCTATCGCTCTATCCTGTCCAGGCGCACGTCTCGTACGAGTTGGTGCGCCTGCTGGCATCGAGCGGAAACCCGACCATCCTGTAGTGTTGGTGCGCGGTTGGATGGTTACATTGTTTTCGCTTGGAGTTGCAGACTCGGCTGGATTTACAGGTCCTGTTACTTCTCCTGCATTCACATCATTTTCACGAAGTACCCCTTCGATCAGTCCACGAGATTTTTTCAGATCTGCTAAAGCAGCACTAAAGTCTTCTTGACTGATGGTGTTGCCTTTAGAGAAGGCTTCATTGAACTTATCAGCAGCTGCCTTAGCTGCTTGGATTTTATCTGCTGATGCTCCGTTAGCTCGGAGTTGATTAGTGATAAACTCTAACTCATCTTTTAGGTCATAAACACCATTTTTACCTTCTGTATTTGTATAGGTTGGGAGCGTCTGTGGAGTAGCTTGAGAGCCAGCTCCAGGAGTAGTTGCGTTCCCTCCAGCAGATGGATTGACTGAGTTTGCAGCTGGTGCTGCCGCGCTCAAGCCTCCTCTTCTACGACGGTTCCCTCCGGTTGGTTGCTCAGTTACAGCTCCATCTGGAGTGGCGAGTCCGG
>NZ_VMLJ01000054.1:0-4797 GCF_013276615.1 Streptococcus sp. 1621 | reverse complement strand
GGATGAGTTGCGAACGGGTGAGTAACGCGTAGGTAACCTGCCTGGTAGCGGGGGATAACTATTGGAAACGATAGCTAATACCGCATAAGAGTAGATGTTGCATGACATTTGCTTAAAAGGTGCAATTGCATCACTACCAGATGGACCTGCGTTGTATTAGCTAGTTGGTGGGGTAACGGCTCACCAAGGCGACGATACATAGCCGACCTGAGAGGGTGATCGGCCACACTGGGACTGAGACACGGCCCAGACTCCTACGGGAGGCAGCAGTAGGGAATCTTCGGCAATGGACGGAAGTCTGACCGAGCAACGCCGCGTGAGTGAAGAAGGTTTTCGGATCGTAAAGCTCTGTTGTAAGAGAAGAACGAGTGTGAGAGTGGAAAGTTCACACTGTGACGGTATCTTACCAGAAAGGGACGGCTAACTACGTGCCAGCAGCCGCGGTAATACGTAGGTCCCGAGCGTTGTCCGGATTTATTGGGCGTAAAGCGAGCGCAGGCGGTTAGATAAGTCTGAAGTTAAAGGCTGTGGCTTAACCATAGTACGCTTTGGAAACTGTTTAACTTGAGTGCAAGAGGGGAGAGTGGAATTCCATGTGTAGCGGTGAAATGCGTAGATATATGGAGGAACACCGGTGGCGAAAGCGGCTCTCTGGCTTGTAACTGACGCTGAGGCTCGAAAGCGTGGGGAGCAAACAGGATTAGATACCCTGGTAGTCCACGCCGTAAACGATGAGTGCTAGGTGTTAGACCCTTTCCGGGGTTTAGTGCCGTAGCTAACGCATTAAGCACTCCGCCTGGGGAGTACGACCGCAAGGTTGAAACTCAAAGGAATTGACGGGGGCCCGCACAAGCGGTGGAGCATGTGGTTTAATTCGAAGCAACGCGAAGAACCTTACCAGGTCTTGACATCCCTCTGACCGCTCTAGAGATAGAGTTTTCCTTCGGGACAGAGGTGACAGGTGGTGCATGGTTGTCGTCAGCTCGTGTCGTGAGATGTTGGGTTAAGTCCCGCAACGAGCGCAACCCCTATTGTTAGTTGCCATCATTCAGTTGGGCACTCTAGCGAGACTGCCGGTAATAAACCGGAGGAAGGTGGGGATGACGTCAAATCATCATGCCCCTTATGACCTGGGCTACACACGTGCTACAATGGCTGGTACAACGAGTCGCAAGCCGGTGACGGCAAGCTAATCTCTTAAAGCCAGTCTCAGTTCGGATTGTAGGCTGCAACTCGCCTACATGAAGTCGGAATCGCTAGTAATCGCGGATCAGCACGCCGCGGTGAATACGTTCCCGGGCCTTGTACACACCGCCCGTCACACCACGAGAGTTTGTAACACCCGAAGTCGGTGAGGTAACCGTAAGGAGCCAGCCGCCTAAGGTGGGATAGATGATTGGGGTGAAGTCGTAACAAGGTAGCCGTATCGGAAGGTGCGGCTGGATCACCTCCTTTCTAAGGATAAGGAACTGCGCATTGGTCTTGTTTAGTCTTGAGAGGTCTTGTGGGGCCTTAGCTCAGCTGGGAGAGCGCCTGCTTTGCACGCAGGAGGTCAGCGGTTCGATCCCGCTAGGCTCCATTGGTGAGAGATCACCAAGTAATGCACATTGAAAATTGAATATCTATATCAAATAGTAACAAGAAAATAAACCGAAAACGCTGTAGTATTAATAAGAGTTTATGACTGAAAGGTCAGAAAATAAGGTTAAGTTAATAAGGGCGCACGGTGGATGCCTTGGCACTAGGAGCCGAAGAAGGACGTGACAAACGACGATATGCCTTGGGTAGCTGTAAGTAAGCGATGATCCAGGGATTTCCGAATGGGGGAACCCAACAGGTACTACCTGTTACCCGCATCTGTTAAGGATGTGAGGAGGAAGACGCAGTGAACTGAAACATCTAAGTAGCTGCAGGAAGAGAAAGCAAAAGCGATTGCCTTAGTAGCGGCGAGCGAAACGGCAGGAGGGCAAACCGAAGAGTTTACTCTTCGGGGTTGTAGGACTGCAATGCGGACTCAAAGATTATAGAAGAATGATTTGGGAAGATCAGCCAAAGAGAGTAATAGCCTCGTATTTAAAATAGTCTTTGTACCTAGCAGTATCCTGAGTACGGCGGGACACGTGAAATCCCGTCGGAATCTGGGAGGACCATCTCCCAACCCTAAATACTCCCTAGTGACCGATAGTGAACCAGTACCGTGAGGGAAAGGTGAAAAGCACCCCGGGAGGGGAGTGAAATAGAACCTGAAACCGTGTGCCTACAACAAGTTCGAGCCCGTTAATGGGTGAGAGCGTGCCTTTTGTAGAATGAACCGGCGAGTTACGTTATGATGCGAGGTTAAGTTGAAGAGACGGAGCCGTAGGGAAACCGAGTCTGAATAGGGCGCCTTAGTATCATGACGTAGACCCGAAACCATGTGACCTACCCATGAGCAGGTTGAAGGTGCGGTAAGACGCACTGGAGGACCGAACCAGGGCACGTTGAAAAGTGCTTGGATGACTTGTGGGTAGCGGAGAAATTCCAAACGAACTTGGAGATAGCTGGTTCTCTCCGAAATAGCTTTAGGGCTAGCGTCGACATAAAGATTCTTGGAGGTAGAGCACTGTTTGGGTGAGGGGTCCATCCCGGATTACCAATCTCAGATAAACTCCGAATGCCAATGAATTATGGTCGGCAGTCAGACTGCGAGTGCTAAGATCCGTAGTCGAAAGGGAAACAGCCCAGACCACCAGCTAAGGTCCCAAAATAATTGTTAAGTGGAAAAGGATGTGGGGTTGCACAGACAACTAGGATGTTAGCTTAGAAGCAGCTATTCATTCAAAGAGTGCGTAATAGCTCACTAGTCGAGTGACCCTGCGCCGAAAATGTACCGGGGCTAAAACAATTTACCGAAGCTGTGGATACCTTTATAGGTATGGTAGGAGAGCGTTCTATGTGTGATGAAGGTATACCGTGAGGAGTGCTGGAACGCATAGAAGTGAGAATGCCGGTATGAGTAGCGAAAGACAGGTGAGAATCCTGTCCACCGTAAGACTAAGGTTTCCAGGGGAAGGCTCGTCCGCCCTGGGTTAGTCGGGACCTAAGGAGAGACCGAAAGGTGTATCCGATGGACAACAGGTTGATATTCCTGTACTAGAGTATGTAGTGATGGAGGGACGCAGTAGGCTAACTAAAGCAGACGATTGGAAGTGTCTGTCTAAGCAGTGAGGTGTGAATTGAGTTAAATGCTTAGTTCTATAACATTGAGCTGTGATGGGGAGCGAAGTTTAGTAGCGAAGTTAGTGACGTCACACTGCCAAGAAAAGCTTCTAGCGTTTAAACATACTCTACCCGTACCGCAAACCGACACAGGTAGTCGAGGCGAGTAGCCTCAGGTGAGCGAGAGAACTCTCGTTAAGGAACTCGGCAAAATGACCCCGTAACTTCGGGAGAAGGGGTGCTGACTTTAAGTCAGCCGCAGTGAATAGGCCCAAGCAACTGTTTATCAAAAACACAGCTCTCTGCTAAATCGTAAGATGATGTATAGGGGGTGACGCCTGCCCGGTGCTGGAAGGTTAAGAGGAGTGCTTAGCGTAAGCGAAGGTATGAATTGAAGCCCCAGTAAACGGCGGCCGTAACTATAACGGTCCTAAGGTAGCGAAATTCCTTGTCGGGTAAGTTCCGACCCGCACGAAAGGCGTAATGATTTGGGCACTGTCTCAACGAGAGACTCGGTGAAATTTTAGTACCTGTGAAGATGCAGGTTACCCGCGACAGGACGGAAAGACCCCATGGAGCTTTACTGCAGTTTGATATTGAGTGTCTGTACCACATGTACAGGATAGGTAGGAGTCTATGAGATCGGGACGCCAGTTTCGAAGGAGACGTTGTTGGGATACTACCCTTGTGTTATGGCCACTCTAACCCAGATAGGTGATCCCTATCGGAGACAGTGTCTGACGGGCAGTTTGACTGGGGCGGTCGCCTCCTAAAAGGTAACGGAGGCGCCCAAAGGTTCCCTCAGAATGGTTGGAAATCATTCGCAGAGTGTAAAGGTATAAGGGAGCTTGACTGCGAGAGCTACAACTCGAGCAGGGACGAAAGTCGGGCTTAGTGATCCGGTGGTTCCGTATGGAAGGGCCATCGCTCAACGGATAAAAGCTACCCTGGGGATAACAGGCTTATCTCCCCCAAGAGTTCACATCGACGGGGAGGTTTGGCACCTCGATGTCGGCTCGTCGCATCCTGGGGCTGTAGTCGGTCCCAAGGGTTGGGCTGTTCGCCCATTAAAGCGGCACGCGAGCTGGGTTCAGAACGTCGTGAGACAGTTCGGTCCCTATCCGTCGCGGGCGTAGGAAATTTGAGAGGATCTGCTCCTAGTACGAGAGGACCAGAGTGGACTTACCGCTGGTGTACCAGTTGTCTTGCCAAAGGCATCGCTGGGTAGCTATGTAGGGAAGGGATAAACGCTGAAAGCATCTAAGTGTGAAACCCACCTCAAGATGAGATTTCCCATGATTTTATATCAGTAAGAGCCCTGAGAGATGATCAGGTAGATAGGTTAGAAGTGGAAGTGTGGCGACACATGTAGCGGACTAATACTAATAGCTCGAGGACTTATCCAAAGTAACTGAGAATACGAAAGCGAATGGTTTTCTTGGTTTGAATAGATATTCAATTTTGAGTAGGTATTACTCAGAGTTAAGTGACGATAGCCTAGGAGATACACCTGTACCCATGCCGAACACAGAAGTTAAGCCCTAGAACGCCGGAAGTAGTTGGGGGTTGCCCCCTGTGAGATATGGAAGTCGCTTAGCT
>NZ_VMLJ01000053.1:4241-16881 GCF_013276615.1 Streptococcus sp. 1621 | reverse complement strand
TTTTTCACTTATGGTATAATCTTAAAATATGAAAGGAAGGACTAGAAAATGGATGATAAAGTAATTGAACAATATGCAAAACAAGATAATCTTGATATTAGAGTAAAAATACATAAGAAGTATTCAAAAAATAAATTAGGATTTAACAATTGGATATTTTCCAACTACCAAATCACTGATGAAGTAAAGGTTCTAGAATTGGGATGTGGTACAGGAGAACTGTGGAAAAGTAACAGTGATTCTATAGATAAAATGAAGCAGTTGGTTATTACAGATTTTTCTAAAGATATGGTGAAAACAACGAGATCAGTGATTGGAAATAGAGACAATGTTAACTATGAAATAATGGATATTCAAAAGATTTCTTTTGAGGATGAAACGTTTGATATTGTTATTGCTAATATGCTTCTACATCATGTAAATGATATTCCTAAAGCGCTCTCTGAGGTGAATAGAGTCTTAAAAACAGGCGGAATTTTTTACTGTGCTACATTTGGTGAAAATGGAGTTGTAGATTATTTGGCAAGCTTATTTAAAGATGAGGTCAATCAAGATTTGGAAAATAAAACTTTTACTTTACAAAATGGTAAAAGGTACCTGAGTAGGTGTTTTAACTCTGTCGATACATTGCTCTATGATGATGAGTTACAGGTAACTAGTATAGATGACCTAGTTAAATACATCCAATCCTTTAAAGGAATTTCAGAAATAGGTTCGCTAGAAGAGGAAATAATTCGTAAAAGGTTGGAAACTGAGTTTAATAATGGTATGTTGATTATTCCTAAAGAATATGGAATGTTTATCGCTCGAAAATAAAGTTAAGGGAAAGAATTGTGAAAAATTATGGAGAAGCTTTTCGATATAAAATCAAGCGGATAGTCTTTAGAGCATGCTATAGCTGATTCTATATAAAAATCTCAATCTTTTGGATTTGGAGAAGTTTCTTGGGTGCAAAAAGACCAGATTCCAAACTTGGATCTGGCCTATGATATGTTACCTTTGATGGAGATGATGGAAGCTCCTGACAAATCAGAGTTTTTCTACCGTCATCGTACAGAAGACGATTGGGAAAAGAAAATTTTCTAGTCTTTTACTAAATAACCAAGTTGGTCCAAGGCCTCCTCGATATAGTGGAGGCCTTGTTGTATTTCCTGTATAATAGTAATAATGGATTTGGAAAAAATATATGTACTCTGAAATAAATTTAAAATATTTTTAGAAAAGTATTGACAAATCAAAAGAAAACGTTTACTATAGAATAAGGGAACGGTTCCACAACGTAAGAAGGAGGAATGATGACTACAATAAAACAGGTTGCTGAAGAAGCTGGAGTATCAAAATCAACGGTTTCAAGATATATATCAAAAAAAGGTTATGTTGGAGATGATGCGAGAGAGAAAATAAAAAATGCGATTAAAAAATTAAATTACACACCAAATGTATTAGCACAATCTTTGAAAACCAAAAAAAACCAAATGGTGGGACTCTTATTGCCAGATATTTCAAATCCCTTCTTCCCAAGATTGGTTCGAGGAGCTGAATCATATTTGAAAGATAAAGGTTATAGAATTATGGTTGGTACGATTTCAGACCAAGAATCTTTGAGTGAATATGTTAATTTACTGTTGAAAACAAATGCTGCTGGAATTATTACTACACATGACTTCACAAAAGAATATCCAGATTTATCATTACCTGTTGTTGTGGTTGATCGAATTAGTAAAGATACAGGTTACGGTGTTTTTTCTGATAATCAGTCAGGTGGTCGTTTGGCTGCTGAAGCAATCTGTAATGCAGGTGCTAAACAAGTTCTGATTATTAAAGTTTTAGATGATAAAGCCGAGAATATCGCGGAACGGTTTGAAGCAAGTTTAAACTATTTGAGGAATAAATCTTTAGAAATTTGTATTGAAGAAAGTGAAACGTTTGACTTTGAAAAAATTCAAAAAGAAGCTAAAGAGAATCTAAAAAGAAATCCCAATATCGATAGTATTATAGCACCTTCAGATATTCATGCGATAGCTTATATTCATGAAATTTTAGCAATTGGTAAAAAAATTCCAGATGATATTCAAATCATTGGTTATGACGATATTGTACTTAGTCAATTTATTTACCCTTCTTTATCAACTATTCACCAATCATCATATAAAATGGGAGAACAGGCTGCAAAGCTAATCTATAATATGGCAAATAAGTTCTCTATAGATGAAGCTAAAATTAAACTACCTGTTAGATACGTAGAAAGAAATACATTAAGGAGAAAGTAATGAGTAAAATTGTTGTTGTTGGAAGTATTTCAATGGACTTAGTTATGAGAACAAAAAGGATTCCAGAAGGAGGTGAAACGATTTTTGGGGATTCATTTAATATAGTTCCAGGTGGAAAAGGTGCAAATCAAGCTGTAGCTATTGGTAGATTATCCAGTGTAGAAGATAATATTTACATATTTGGAAACGTCGGAGAAGATATTTTTTCAGAAGATTTACTAAGTAATTTGCAAAATAATAATATTTCTACAGAACATGTGGGAACGGTACCACAATCTACAGGAGCTGCACAAATTACTTTATATGGAGGTGATAATAGGATTATTTATTATCCCGGAGCGAATAATTTAGTTAAAACAAATGATTGGAAAAATGAGTGGGAATTGATTAGTGATGCAAGTATTGTTGTATTACAGAATGAAATACCACATGAAGCCAACCTATCTATAGCTAAATTTTGTCAAGAAAATCAAGTTAAGGTGCTTTACAATCCTGCACCAGCTAGAGAAACAGACATAGAGATGATTCCTTTTTGTGATTTTATTACTCCTAATGAGCATGAATGTTCAGAGCTTTTTCCAGATAAGAAATTAGAAGAAATTATTAAAATTTATCCTAATAAAATGATTGTGACATTAGGAGTTGAAGGTTCTATTTATTATGATGGGACAGCAGTTCAGAAGATTCCTGCTATAAAAGCAGAAGTAGTTGATACTACAGGAGCAGGAGATACGTTTAATGGTGCTTTTGCTTATGCTATCTCAAAAGGAAAAGAGATGAATGTTGCATTGTCCTTTGCAACGATTGCTTCACATCTTTCTGTTCAAAGATTTGGAGCGCAAGGAGGCATGCCGAGTTTGAAAGAAATAAAGGAGCATTCAGGATATGAAGAAATATGGGATTTTAAATAGTAATATAGCAAAACTAGCTGATGATTTAGGTCATATGGATTTGGTTTGTATCGGAGATTTAGGATTGCCAGTTCCAAAAGGTGTTGATAAAATTGATTTAGCATTAAGAAAAGGTAGTCCAAGTTTTTTAGAGGTTTTAAAAGAATATTCAGATCATGTACTTATTGAAAAAATTTTCTTAGCAGAAGAAATTAAGGAAAAAAACAAAGAACAGTGGCATGCAGTTCTAGATCTTTTAGGATCGAATATAATTATTGAATATATTAGTCATGAAGAATTGAAAGCTATGAATACTAAAGTTAAAGCAGTTATTCGCACTGGGGAAGATACACCATATTCGAATATAATCTTGCAATCAGGAGTTATTATTTAGAAGGGGGTTGCCTATGAAAATTGAAATGAAGAACATTTCAAAATCTTTTGGGAATAATCGTGTTTTAGAAAGTATTGATTTGGTTCTTAATTCAGGAGAAGTTCATGCTTTAATGGGGGAGAATGGTGCAGGCAAATCAACCTTAATGAATATTTTAACTGGACTTTTTCCAGCTACTTCAGGAACTATTTTTATTGATGGAAAAGAAAAAACATTTTCTAATCCTCAAGAGGCAGAACGGTTTGGATTGAGTTTTATTCATCAAGAAATGAATACTTGGCCAGATATGACTGTACTTGATAATCTTTTTTTAGGAAGAGAAATAAAAAATTCGATTGGGTTTCTAGATAAGGCTAGTATGGAAAGGAAAGCTAAAGAAGCATTTAAACGTCTTAATATCTCTATTCCTCTCGATGCAATCATTGGTCAATTATCAGTCGGACAACAACAAATGATAGAAATAGCAAAATGTTTATTATCAGAAGTTTCCTTGTTAATTATGGATGAACCCACAGCAGCTTTAACTGATCGTGAAACTGAAACACTTTTTAAAGTGATAGAAGGATTAAAATCTGATGGTGTAGGTATTGTGTATATTTCACATCGGATGGAAGAAATCTTTAAGATTACAGATCTTATAACTGTTATGAGGGATGGGTTTGTAATTGATACTAAGAAAACGAAGTTAACTAATGCGGATGAATTAGTTCAGAAGATGGTAGGTCGTGAATTAGAAGATTATTATCCAGAAAAAAAGGCTGAGATTGGGAATATTGTTTTTCAAGCTAAGAATCTTTCTGGTGATGCTTTTACGGATATTTCTTTCTATGTACGTCAAGGGGAAATTCTTGGTTTTTCTGGTTTGATGGGTGCTGGTCGTACTGAAATAATGCGAGCAATTTTTGGAATTGATTCTTTAAAATCTGGTCAAATTATAATAAACGGAGAACAACTGATAATTAAAAATCCTTTTGAAGCAATTAAGCATGGAATTGGTTTCTTAACAGAAGATCGTAAAGATGAGGGATTGATTTTAGATTTTTCTATTAAAGATAATATGACTTTACCTAGTACTCGTGATTTTGTTAAAAATGGCATTTTCGATAATAAAACAAGTGGTATATTTGTACAACGCTTAATTGATAGGTTACAAATTAAATCAGGTTATCCAGATAAGGAAGTTGGGACACTTTCTGGTGGTAATCAACAGAAAGTAGTTTTAGCAAAATGGATAGGTATTGCACCAAAAGTACTGATTTTAGATGAGCCAACTCGTGGGGTAGATGTTGGTGCTAAGCGTGAAATTTACCAATTAATGAATGAATTGGCTGAACGAGGTGTACCGATTATTATGGTATCTTCAGATTTACCAGAAGTGATCGGAGTCAGTGATCGCATTATGGTCATGCATGAAGGAAGAATTAGTGGAGAATTAACACGTCAAGAAGTTACACAAGAAAAAGTTATGCAACTAGCTACAGGAGGACAATAGTGTGAAAAATACTATGAAGTATATGTCAGAATTGACAACAGTAATAGCATTGATAATTTTAATGGCTGTCATCACTATTATCAATTCAAATTTTTTAACAGCAAATAATCTGTTAAATTTACTATTGCAAGTAACATCAAATGCACTGATCGCTTTTGGAATGACCTTTGTTATTCTAACAGGTGGAATTGATTTATCAGTTGGATCAATTTTAGCCTTATCCAGTGCGTTAACAGCTGGCCTATTAGGATCTGGAATGCCTGTTACATTAGCAATTCTCATCTCTTTAATTTTGGGTTGTATTCTGGGGATGATGAATGGTTTATTGATTTCCTACGGGAAATTAGCTCCATTTATCGTTACTTTAGCAACTATGACTATTTTTAGAGGCGCAACACTTGTTTATACAAATGGGAATCCTATTACAAAAGGATTAAGTGATACATTCTTATTTCAATTTTTGGGGCAAGGTTACATAGTAGGAATTCCATTTCCTGTAATTATTATGTTTATTGTATTTATTGTTTTATATGTTTTACTTCATAAAACAGCATTTGGTAAATCTGTGTATGCTATAGGGGGGAATGAAAAAGCAGCATATATATCAGGTGTGAAACTAAATAAAGTGAAAATTATCATTTATTCAATATCAGGTATTATGGCTTCAATTTCTGGATTAATTATAACATCACGCTTAAGTTCTGCTCAACCAACAGCAGGTGCTAGTTATGAAATGGATGCTATTGCAGCTGTTGTTCTTGGGGGAACCTCATTATCAGGAGGTAAAGGTCGTATACTGGGGACCTTAATAGGTGCTTTAATTATTGGGGTTTTGAATAATGGACTTAATATTATCGGTGTTTCAGCATTTTGGCAACAAGTAGTAAAAGGAGTTGTAATCTTAATTGCTGTTCTGATTGATCGTTTTAAAGTTGTAAAACAGTAGAATCATTTTCAATTTTTTTGGAAATAGTAACAATTTATTAGATGACGAACAATAGTCGGGATGGAAACTATCCCTATATATATTACGAGGAGTAATAACATGAAAATTATTAAAAAAATTAGCATTTTTGCTTTGTTTGTAACATTTATTTTTGCTTTAGTAGCTTGTGGAAAAACTGGTTTAGGAAATTCATCAAATGATAATAAATCTACGACTCAAAAGTCGGCAAAAGAATTAAAATTAGGAGTTTCTATTTCGACTACTAACAATCCCTATTTTGTGGCTATGAAAGATGGTCTTGAAAAAGCCGCAGGAGAAAAAGAAGTAACTTTGAAGATAGCAGATGCACAAGATGATGCTGCTAGACAAGCAGATGATATTCAGAATTTTATAAGTCAAAATGTAGATGCTTTACTAATTAATCCAGTTGATTCTGATGCAATTGTTACATCTATTAAAGCTGCTAATAATGCAAATATTCCAGTAATCTTAATTGACCGCGGTAGTAATGGTGGTGAAGTCTTGACAACTGTTGCTTCTGATAACGTAGAAGCAGGTAAAATGGCTGCCGAATTTATTACCAAGCAATTGGGAGAAAAAGCAAAAACTTTTGAATTATCAGGAGTCCCTGGCGCTTCTGCAACTGTAGATAGAGGTAAAGGATTTGAACAAATTTCAAAGACAAATTTAGATGTTCTTTCTAGTCAATCCGCTAATTTTGATCGCGCAAAAGCTTTGAATACAGCGCAAAATATGATTCAAGGAAACAAAGAAGTACAAGCAATCTTTGCACAGAATGATGAGATGGCGTTAGGAGCTGCACAAGCAGTAAAAGCAGCTGGTCTTAGCAATGTATTAATTGTTGGTATTGATGGTCAACCAGATGCACATGATGCTATTGCCAAAGGTGATATTACTGCCACTATTGCTCAGCAACCAGCTAAGATGGGTGAAATTGCTATTCAATCAGCAATTGATCATTATCAAGGGAAAAAACTAGAAAAAGAAACAGTTTCTCCAATTTATCTTGTGACTAAGGATAATGTTGATCAACATAATTGGTGATATATTTTCAATAAGTAGGTACTTATTCATCTTCATTCAATGTAGTTTTTAAATATCATTGTTACTATTTGAGCTATTGGATTCAAAAAGACCAGATTCCAAACTTGAATCTGGCCTATGATATGTTGCCTTTGATGGAAATGATGGAAGCTCCGGACAAATCTGAATTTTTCTACTCTCGCCGTACAGAAGATGATTGGTAGAAGAAAATCTTCTAGTCTTTTACTAAATAACCTAGCTGATCCAAGGCCTCCTCGATATAGCGGAGGTCTTGTTGTGTTTCAGCTTCGACTAGGTGGTAATGGATGCCATCTGTCAATTCAGACAGAGGTCTAAAATCTGAATGCTCGACTTGTTCTAGAAAATGTTGCACATCTCTACGACAAGACAGTTTCAGCAAGGTTTCAATTTCTCCATAAACGGGATGGTCAATCAAGGTATTCTGGACACGCCCTCCATTATCTACGATAGCAAGGAGTTCTTGACCGATTTCTTCAACTTCATGTTTCACTTTGAAAAGTTTGTGAACATAAGGATTGGTTTCAATTTGCTTATAGATGTAGCCACGATTGGTGGATAGGATAGGAGCACCATCGGCTCTTAAAATTGCAATGTCCTGTACAATGACCTGGCGTGTAACATGAAAATGTTCAGCCAAACTTTGACCATTGAGGGCTTTAGGAGCTTCTTTCAAGAGTTGGAGCAGGGCTTGTTTACGATCTTTTGTCATAGTTCTTCCTTTTAACGGCGTTTTCGAAGCACTTTATAGACAGCTAGTGCTAATGTATAGTCTACCATACTATGGATAATTGTGCCAAATCCAACTAGTACAAAGAGAACATAAAACATATTTTCTACATTGGTACCGGAAGTTGCATAAAAAAGGACACAGGCTAATACTTCAGCAAGGGCATGGACAAGCGCTAACACAAAGTTGAAAATCCAGGAAGATTTTGGTTTATCTAGGGTTTCGGGGAATTTTTGTAGGTAAAGAGCCCCAAAAGTCCCAAAAAAGATATGGGAAAAAGCTCGAAATACGATAACCATGGGATAGCCAGCCATCAAAAATCCAAAACTAGAGGCTATGATGACAAAAACTGCCATCAAGGGCGATAAGAACATAGCGATAAAAATAGCGATGTGGCTTCCCAAAGTGTAAGAAGCAGGTGGAATGACAATCTTAAAAGGCATAACAATTGGAATCAAAATCGCAATAGCCGTTAAGAGGGCAGTCATTGTCATAAATTGTGTCTTTTTCCGTGTATTCATAAGAATCTCCTTTTTATCTGTATATACACTAGTATAGTATAATAAACCAGACAATAAAGCAAGGATTTACTTGAGTTTATAGGTCGTTTTTTAGTTAATACTCTTCGAAAACCTCTTCAAACCATGTCAGCTTCCATCTGCAATCTCAAAACAGTATTTTGAGCTGGCTTCGTCAGTTCTATCCAGAACCTCAAAACCGTGTTTTGAGCAACTTGCGGCTATCTTCCTAGTTTACTTTTTGATTTTCATTGAGTATAAATATAGTAGTTTGAAACTGGAAGAGTATATCATGAATGATAAAATATTTCTAGAAATTAATTTGAATTCCCTAATCTATTTGTTGGTATCTTATTTCAATATATTTTACTGGTAAAAATTTCACTAAAAAATAAAATATACAGAACAAAATCTCCACCTTCAAGCATGAAAGCGGAGATTGTTTTTATTTCTTCAAAGTTTGTAATCTTGGAACAATGGCTAGGGTTAGAACTGCGGAAATAACTAATTCAGCAATGGAGTTTGTTGAGATAACAGTTGCTAGGAGTTTTTGGATATTACCATCAAAAACATTTCCAAAAAGGTAGAAAATTCCACCAAGGACAAAGACTGTATTAGTAAGTGAACCAAGGGCGCCAGCTAGAATCAGACCGGTTTTATTTTTCATCAGTTTATAGACCAGATAAGGAGTTAAACCAATCAAAATACGTGGGACGATGGCAATGATAGCTGAGTAGATGTTCCCGTTTGGTACGAAGGGAGAGAAGAGGTAGCTTGTCGGCAGAATCGTAATTGTGTTAACGGTCAAGCTAAGTAGTCCCATTAAAAATCCAAGTGTAACCCCAACGCGTGGACCGTAGATAATGCTGGCAATAATGACAGGAATATGAACGATGGTCGGTTTGATTGGGAATGGAAAAAGGTTAAAGATAAGTGAGCTTAGAAAATGAATCACGAGCATGGTTGCAAAAAAGATAGCAATAGGTGCAATATTAGAACGTTTTTTCATTGAGAGTTTCCTGTATTCTTTCTAAAATAATTGTGAGGTCAGCTAAGGCTCCTCGTCCGTGGTCTCCACAAGCTAGTAGGGATTCCTTCGGAGCGATCAGCTGATAGCCGTAGGTTTCTAATGTTTTCAGATTAGCCTGAGTTGCTGGATGGTCATACATCTTTGTATTCATAGCAGGTGCGATGAGTTTTGGGATATGACTTGGCAAGGCTAGAGCCGTACTGGTCACCATATTGTCCGCAAAGCCGTGGGCTAGTTTTGCAATAGTGTTAGCAGTTGCAGGGGCCACGATGAATAGATCAGTTTCTTTTCCAAGTTCAATATGATTGACTTGATCTGGATAGGATTCCTTCATGACATCCAAGTGAATAGGATTCTGTGAGAGTACCTGTAGTGTCAAAGGTTGGATAAACTCTGTAGCAGCCTGAGTCATTAAGACAGTGACTTGATGATCTTGTTTTTTTAGAGAACTGACTAAATCTGCCGACTTGTAAGAGGCGATTGAGCCCGTTACAGCCAAGAGAATGTTTGCCATAGTTTTCCTTTCTATGAATGATAGTCTTGAATTTTTTCAAGGAGGAGTTCTGCAATTTCTTCTTTAGTCTGGACTGTTTGAAGCTGATCTTTTTCAACAAAGATAGCTCTGTGCTGCTTTGCTGAGATTTGGGTTAGGTCATTTGCTATGATTAAGTCTGCTTTGTTCTTGATAAGACTTTTTCTAGCAATGTCAACCAGATGGTCTTCGGAAACATCAACCAGCAGTTTGAAACCAATCAGATGAATAGCAGGATTCCACTCCTTGACTAGAGAGATGATTTTGGGTGTCTTTTTTAGGAATAAAACCTGAACCTCATCAGTCGAAGAAATCTTAGCTTGATGATTTTGCTTGCTTAAAAATTCTTCCAAATTGGAGCTAGACTGAACTTCCTCCAGACCTGTCATATAAACAGGAGTGTAATCGGACACAGCCATTGAGTGAATCAAGACCTGATAGTCCTTGACACGTTCTTGCATTTCAAGGAGAAGGTCCTTGGTATTGTTAATTTCTCGAATACTTAGGTTGGGATGGGCTTCTGGCTTCAGAGCTCGTTTTGTAGTAATTAAACAAACTTCATGCCCTGCAGTAAGCAAGGTTTCTGTGATGATTTTTCCCAAGTGACCTGTAGAATGGTTAGTGATAGAGCGGACGCTATCGATAGATTCACTGGTACCGCCCGATGTAACTAAAATTTTCATAGCACTATTGTACCAAAAAAAAAATAATAAGCAAAAGAAAGCGCTTGAATATATATAGAAAATAAAAAGAATCTACTATAGTTTCAAACTATAAAGCCATATAAAATTTAAGAAAGGACTTTAAAAACCTTAAAAATAGGGATATTTACGAACGTTTAGAGAGTTTTGGGATGTTAAAAATCTTGTTTTGTGTTATAATGAATTATCATATAAGAGGTTAGAGGAGTTTTGAATGAAAACAGATATTGAAATCGCACAGAGTATTGAGTTGAAACCTATTGTTGATGTTGTAGAGAAGCTTGGAATTTCTTACGACGATTTGGAGTTGTATGGAAAGTACAAGGCTAAGCTCAGCTTTGATAAAATTCGTGCAGTTGAGAGCAATCCAGTTGGGAAATTGATTTTGGTTACTGCCATCAACCCAACACCTGCAGGTGAAGGAAAATCAACTATTACCATTGGTCTTGCGGATGCCCTGAACAAGATTGGCAAGAAAACCATGATTGCTATCCGCGAACCGTCTCTTGGTCCAGTCATGGGGATCAAGGGTGGTGCTGCTGGCGGTGGTTATGCTCAAGTTCTACCAATGGAAGACATCAACCTTCACTTTACTGGAGACATGCATGCCATTACGACTGCCAACAATGCTCTTTCTGCCTTGATTGACAACCACTTACATCAAGGGAATGAGTTGGGAATTGACCAACGTCGTATCCTCTGGAAACGCGTTGTGGACTTGAATGATCGCGCCCTTCGTCATGTAACTGTTGGACTTGGTGGCCCTCTAAACGGTATTCCACGTGAGGATGGATTTGACATTACAGTTGCTTCTGAAATCATGGCTATTCTTTGCTTGGCGACTGATATTGAAGATTTGAAACGCCGTTTGGCGAATATTGTTATCGGTTATCGTTACGACCGTACACCAGTTTCTGTTGGCGATTTGAAGGTTGAGGGTGCCTTGGCTTTGATTTTGAAGGATGCTATTAAGCCAAACTTGGTTCAGACAATTTACGGAACACCTGCATTTGTACATGGTGGTCCATTTGCCAATATTGCTCACGGATGTAACTCTGTCTTGGCAACTACAACAGCCCTTCACTTGGCTGATTACACAGTTACTGAAGCTGGTTTTGGTGCAGACCTTGGTGCCGAGAAATTCCTTGATATTAAGACACCAAACTTGCCAACATCTCCAGATGCAGTAGTTATTGTAGCAACCCTTCGTGCCCTTAAGATGAATGGTGGCGTGGCTAAAGACGCTTTGATAGAAGAAAACGTAGAAGCTGTTCGTGCCGGTTTTGCTAACTTGAAACGCCACGTTGAGAACATCCGTAAATTTGGAGTACCTGCAGTCGTAGCTATTAATGAGTTTGTCTCTGATACAGAAGCAGAAATCGCAGCCTTGAAAGAACTCTGTGCCTCAATCGATGTACCAGTTGAGTTGGCAAGTGTCTGGGCTGATGGTGCAGAAGGTGGAATAGCTCTTGCTGAAACTCTTGTCAAGACTATCGCTGAAACCCCAGCTAACTATAAACGTTTGTATGACAATGACCTTTCTGTCCAAGAAAAGATTGAAAAAATTGTTACTGAAATCTACCGTGGTAGCAAAGTGAACTTTGAAAAGAAAGCTCAAACGCAAATCGCTCAAATTGTTCAAAATGGTTGGGACAAATTACCAATCTGTATGGCTAAGACTCAGTACAGTTTCTCTGACAATCCAAATGCACTTGGAGCACCTGAAAACTTTGAAATTACCATTCGCGAATTGGTGCCAAAATTAGGTGCAGGCTTCATCGTTGCCTTAACTGGTGATGTCATGACCATGCCAGGACTTCCAAAACGACCAGCAGCCCTCAACATGGATGTTGAAAGCGATGGAACAGTCCTAGGCTTGTTCTAGTATATTGTACTTGACTTTAAATGAGTTTGGAAATACTATCCAAGCTCATTTTTTCTCAGACTGCAAGCAGTTCATCAATAAGAATTATACTCTTCGAAAATCTCTTCAAACCACGTCAGCTTCACCTTGCCGTATAGATGTTACTGACTACGTCAGTTCTATCTGCAAC
>NZ_VMLJ01000053.1:0-4190 GCF_013276615.1 Streptococcus sp. 1621 | reverse complement strand
ATTTTCATTGAGTATCAGTCCTCTTTCCCTTGGGAAGAGGCTTTTTAATACTAGGAAAAGGACAGTTAGAGTCTTCTGTGTTATACTAGAGATATGTTAGATTTGAAAGAATACGGTATCGTCATGTGGCCGGAGGAGAAGATTGTTTCTTTTCGTCAGAAACTCCTCACTTGGTATGATGAAAACAAAAGAGATTTACCGTGGCGTAGAAGTAAAAATCCTTATCACATCTGGGTCTCTGAAATTATGCTCCAGCAGACTAGGGTGGATACAGTTATCCCTTACTACGAACGTTTCTTGGACTGGTTTCCGACAGTGGAAAGTTTGGCGAATGCGCCTGAAGAGCGTTTGTTGAAGGCTTGGGAAGGCTTGGGTTATTATTCTCGAGTTCGTAATATGCAGGCTGCAGCCCAGCAGATTATGACTGACTTTGGTGGCCAATTTCCAAACACCTATGAAGGAATTTCCAGATTGAAAGGAATTGGACCTTATACTGCAGGAGCCATTTCCAGTATCGCTTTTAATTTGCCTGAGCCAGCGGTCGATGGTAATGTCATGCGGGTTTTGGCACGTCTGTTTGAAGTCAATCACGATATTGGAATTCCAAGTAATCGCAAAATTTTTCAGGCAATGATGGAAATCTTGATTGATCCGGATCGTCCGGGTGACTTTAATCAAGCTTTGATGGACTTGGGATCTGATATTGAGGCGCCTGTAAATCCCAGACCAGAAGAAAGTCCAGTTAAGGACTTTAGTGCGGCATATCAGAATGGCACAATGGACCGTTATCCAATCAAGGCTCCCAAGAAAAAGCCAGTTCCTATTTATCTTAAAGCCTTAGTTGTGAAAAATTCTCAAGGACAATTTTTACTTGAAAAAAATGAAAGTGAAAAGCTATTGGCAGGTTTTTGGCATTTCCCCTTGATAGAAGTAGATGACTTTTCGCAAGAAGAGCAGTTTGACCTCTTTCATCAGGTTGCAGAAGAAAGCGTGAACTTTGGCCCAAGTCCAGAAGAGAGTTTCCAGCAGGACTATGACCTAGATGTTGCTTGGCTTGATGTTTATTTTGAGACTGTCAAGCATGTCTTTAGTCATCGTAAATGGCATGTTCAAATTGTAGCAGGTCAAGTGAGTGACTTCCATGATTTTTCAGATAGGGAAGTTCGCTGGCTTTCACCAGAAGAGTTCAAGGATTACCCACTTGCCAAACCCCAACAAAAAATCTGGCAGGCTTATGCAAAAGCCAACTTAGACAGTAGCTAAGACTAGCTATCGTGTCTTCTTGCTATTTTTTTGGTATAATAGTAGAGAAAAAGGTGAACATATGAAAAAAATACTAATTGTAGATGATGAGAAACCAATCTCGGATATTATCAAGTTTAATATGACCAAGGAAGGTTACGAAGTTGTAACTGCTTTTAACGGTCGTGAAGCGCTAGAGCAATTTGAAGCAGAGCAACCAGATATTATTATTCTGGATTTGATGCTTCCGGAAATTGATGGTTTAGAAGTTGCTAAGACCATTCGCAAGACAAGTAGTGTACCTATTATCATGCTGTCGGCTAAAGACAGTGAATTTGATAAGGTTATCGGTTTAGAGCTTGGAGCAGATGACTATGTGACAAAACCCTTCTCCAATCGTGAGTTGCAGGCGCGTGTTAAAGCTTTGCTGCGTCGTTCTCAACCTATGCCAGTAGATGGGCAGGAAGCAGAAAGTAAACCTCAACCTATCCAAATTGGGGATTTAGAAATTGTTCCAGACGCCTACGTGGCTAAAAAATATGGCGAAGAACTAGACTTAACCCATCGTGAGTTTGAGCTTTTGTATCATTTGGCATCGCATACAGGTCAAGTCATTACGCGCGAACACTTGCTTGAGACTGTCTGGGGTTATGACTATTTTGGTGATGTCCGTACGGTTGATGTGACTGTACGACGTCTGCGTGAGAAGATTGAAGATACACCCAGCCGACCAGAGTATATCTTGACGCGCCGTGGTGTAGGGTATTACATGAGAAATAATGCTTGATTTACTGAAACAAACGATTTTTACCAGAGATTTTATCTTTATCCTGATTTTGTTAGGTTTCATCCTTGTTGTGACCCTTCTATTACTAGAGAATAGACGTGATAATATGCGATTGAAGCAAATCAATCAAAAGGTTAAAGATTTGATTGCAGGAGATTATTCCAAGGTTCTTGATATGCAAGGTGGGTCTGAAATCACCAATATTACCAATAATTTGAATGACTTGTCGGAGGTTATTCGTCTCACTCAGGAAAATCTAGAACAAGAGAGTAAGAGACTAAATAGTATCCTGTTTTATATGACAGATGGGGTTCTTGCGACCAATCGTCGGGGGCAGATTATCATGATTAACGATACAGCCAAGAAGCAACTGGGGCTGGTTAAAGAAGATGTTCTGAATAGAAGCATTTTGGAATTGCTCAAGATAGAAGAAGACTATGAATTGCGTGATTTGATTACCCAAAGTCCAGAATTGTTGCTAGATTCCCAAGACATCAATGGGGAATATCTGAGCCTTCGAGTTCGCTTTGCCTTGATTCGTCGAGAGTCTGGCTTTATTTCAGGTTTGGTGGCTGTTTTGCATGATACGACGGAGCAGGAGAAGGAAGAGCGCGAACGGAGACTCTTCGTTTCCAACGTTAGTCATGAGTTACGGACTCCTTTAACCAGCGTGAAATCTTATCTTGAAGCCTTGGATGAGGGAGCTTTGTGTGAAACTGTAGCACCAGACTTCATCAAGGTGTCTCTGGACGAAACCAACCGTATGATGCGCATGGTGACGGATCTCCTCCATCTCTCACGGATTGATAATGCGACCAGTCACCTAGATGTAGAATTGATAAACTTCACTGCCTTTATTACCTTTATCCTCAATCGTTTTGACAAGATGAAAGGACAGGAAAAAGAAAAGAAATATGAGCTGGTGAGAGATTATCCTATCAATTCTATCTGGATGGAAATTGATACAGACAAGATGACACAGGTGATTGATAATATTTTAAATAATGCTATTAAGTATTCGCCAGATGGGGGTAAAATCACTGTCAGAATGAAGACAACTGAAGACCAGATGATTTTATCCATTTCTGACCACGGTTTGGGGATTCCTAAGCAGGATTTACCACGTATCTTTGACCGTTTCTATCGTGTGGATCGTGCTAGAAGTCGTGCCCAAGGTGGAACAGGTCTGGGACTGTCTATTGCCAAAGAAATTATCAAACAACATAATGGCTTTATTTGGGCCAAGAGTGAATACGGTAAGGGTTCAACCTTTACCATTGTGCTCCCTTATGATAAGGATGCAGTGAAAGAAGAAGTATGGGAGGACGAAGTAGAAGACTAGAATGAGTGAAATAGGCTTTAAATATAGTATTTTAGCGTCGGGTTCCAGTGGAAATTCCTTTTATCTGGAAACACCAAAAAAGAAGCTTTTAGTGGATGCTGGCTTGTCTGGTAAGAAAATTACTAGCCTACTTGCTGAAATTAACCGCAAACCAGAAGACCTGGATGCCATCTTGATTACCCATGAGCATTCAGATCATATCCATGGAGTGGGTGTGTTAGCTCGCAAGTATGGTATGGATTTGTATGCCAATGAAAAGACCTGGCAAGCTATGGAAAACAGCAAGTATCTTGGCAAGGTAGACTCTTCGCAAAAGCATATTTTTGAAATGGGTAAAACCAAAACCTTTGGAGATATCGACATCGAGAGTTTTGGCGTAAGCCATGATGCAGTCGCACCTCAGTTCTATCGCTTTATGAAAGATGATAAAAGTTTTGTCCTTTTGACAGATACAGGGTATGTTAGTGACCGTATGGCGGGAATTGTCGAAAATGCGGATGGCTATCTTATCGAGTCCAACCATGATGTAGAGATTTTGCGAGCAGGTTCTTACGCTTGGCGACTCAAACAACGAATCCTATCTGACCTCGGTCACCTTTCTAACGAAGACGGTGCTGAAGCTATGATTCGTACCTTGGGAAACCGCACTAAGAAAATCTACCTTGGGCATTTATCCAAGGAGAACAATATCAAGGAGTTGGCTCATATGACCATGGTCAATCAGCTAGCGCAAGCTGATCTGGGAGTCGGAGTAGACTTTAAGGTTTATGATACCTCACCAGATACCGCAACACCATTGACAGATATATAAAAAAGAAG
>NZ_VMLJ01000052.1:4475-13911 GCF_013276615.1 Streptococcus sp. 1621 | reverse complement strand
ACGGGTGGTTATGATTTTCTTAAAGAATAGCTCGGTTTATTTCAATTGATCTGTAATGTCTTTTGACAGTAACATTCCCAGATGGTAAGTTTTATTGATGTAAGCAATGACATCATTGATATTTTCAGTCGTGTGAATTTTCTCCTTGATGTCAGCCCTAAATGTTTCATCCTTTAAAAGTTGTTCTTGGTAGAGCCTTTGAAGTCGTTCTTTTTCGTACTTATTGAGCAGAAAAAGGAACACCAAGCTAATTACAACGAGGATATAAGCATATTGGCTCATAGGATATCTCCCTGTATGATAAAGAAGTAGTAGTGAGTAAATTGAATTAGTCAATTCAAAATAGCAGAACAAGTCAGCAAAACTTGATAAGATTTTTGATAGACCTCTAAACCAAATTACGTATAGGATTTGGTCTTAGTTACTTAGACTGCTTTACAATCAAGTAACTTGAAGATTACGACATGAACCAAACCAAATCGATATTATTGGGTTAGATGAATTAGTAAAGCGTTTAGACAAGTATCTCTAGTTACGACGTTCTGGAACATAAATCGATCATATTTATGTCCTAAAACTAGTGAAGCACCTAGCCAAATCTCTGATAGGATTTGGCGTTAGTTACTTAGACTACTTTACAATAAAGTGATTAAAAGATTACGACATGAGCCTAACCAAATCGATATTATTTGGTTAGGTGAATTAGTGAAGCGTTTAGGCAATTCGCCATATAGCGATTGCCGTCAAGAGACTAGGAACTTTAGTTCCAGTCTCTTGTAACGATTTACATCTTCTCAGGCGCTTCTACTCCAAGCAAGCGAAGGGCTTCTTTGAGAACGACTGCGGTTGCGTAGCTGAGGGCTAGACGGCTGTCGCGTTCTGGGCTTTCATCCAAGATACGTGTATGTGCATAATATTTGTTAAAGGCTTGAGCCAGGCTAATTGCAAATTTAGCAATGATAGAAGGTTCAAAGTTATCCGCCGCACGGTTGATAATACGTGGGAAGTCTTGGATGAGTTTGATGATTTCCCAGCTTTCAGCATCATTCAAGCTATAGTTGCCGGCTGTTTCTGGTTTGAAGTCTGCTTTACGTAAGATAGATTGGATACGAGCGTAGGCGTATTGAACATAAGGTCCAGTTTCACCCTCGAAGGATACCATAGCCTCTAGGTCGAAGTCGTATCCATTTGTACGGTCGGTCTTGAGGTCATAGAATTTAATGGCTCCAACTCCAACAGCATGGGCTACCTGATCTTTATTTTCAAGTTCAGGATTTTTAGCCTCTATTTGGGCCTTGGCACGGCTAATAGCCTCTGCAACAGTAGGCTCTAGCAAGATGACATTCCCTTTACGAGTAGAGAGTTTCTTCCCTTCTTTTGTAACCAAACCAAAAGGAACGTGGGTAATGTTGTCACTCCAGTCGTAGCCCATCTCTTGCAAGACAGCTTTGAGCTGTTTAAAGTGGGCAGATTGCTCTTGACCAACGACGTAGATAGATTTGGCAAATTGGTATTCATTTTTACGGTAAAGGGCTGCGGCCAAGTCACGTGTGATGTAGAGAGTTGCACCATCAGATTTCTTGATGAGGGCTGGATGTTCAATTCCATATTTCTCAAGATTTACAACCTGGGCACCTTCTGATTCAACAAGAAGGCCTTTTTCAGAAAGAATGTCTACAACTGCATCCATCTTATCGTTGTAGAAGGCTTCTCCGTTGTAGCTGTCAAATTCGACTTGCAATTCATTGTAAAGGCGGTTAAATTCCACTAAACTTTCATCACGGAACCATTGCCAAAGAGCGAGAGCTTCCTCGTCGCCATTTTCAAGCTTACGGAACCATTCGCGTGCTTCTTCATCCAAGCTAGGGTCATTTTCAGCCTCAGCATTGATGCGGACATAGAGTTTAAGAAGTTCATCAATTGGATGAGCTTTTACAGCTTCTTCGTCGCCCCATTTTTTGTAGGCAACAATCAACATCCCAAACTGTTTACCCCAGTCTCCCAAATGGTTGACCTTGACTGTTTGATAACCGATTTTTTGGAAGATATGTGACAAGCTATCTCCGATAACAGTTGAGCGCAGGTGACCAATAGAGAATGGTTTAGCGATATTGGGACTAGACATATCGATAACAACATTTTCTTGTTTGCCAATAGTTTGATCAGCATAGTGTTCTTTTTCAGTGATAACAGCTTGCAATACTTGAGCAGAAATGGCAGATTTATCAAGGAAAAAGTTAACGTAAGGTCCCGTTGCGACAACCTTCTCAAAGGCTTGGCTGTTAATTTTTTCAGCCAGTTCAGCCGCAATCATTTGAGGTGCTTTACGTTCGACTTTTGCAAGAGAAAAAGCAGGGAAAGCAATGTCTCCCATTTCTGAGTTTTTAGGGGTTTCCAGTAAATTTAAAATAGCCTCTTGGTTCAGGCTATCAATGACGCTAGCCAATTCGCTAGCAATCAATTCTTTTGTATTCATTATGAGCTCCTTTTGGACTTTTCTACTATTTTATCACATTTTTAAAGAAAGAAGAAAAACTTTTTGAAATCTCCTATTTTTTTGGTATAATATAGTTATAAAAATAGTTATAAATATTCACATAAGAGGATTTTATGAGAAAAAGAGATCGTCATCAGTTAATAAAAAAAATGATTACTGAGGAGAAATTAAGTACACAAAAAGAAATTCAAGATCGGTTGGAGGCACACAATGTTTTTGTGACACAGACAACCTTGTCTCGTGATTTGCGCGAAATCGGCTTGACCAAGGTCAAGAAAAATGATATGGTGTATTATGTACTAGCAAATGAGACAGAAAAGATTGATTTGGTGGAATTTTTGTCTCATCATTTAGAAGGTGTTGCAAGAGCAGAGTTTACTTTGGTGCTTCATACCAAACTGGGAGAAGCCTCTGTTTTGGCAAATATTGTAGATGCAAACAAGGATGAATGGATTTTAGGAACAGTTGCTGGTGCCAATACCTTATTGGTTATTTGTCGAGACCAGCACGTTGCCAAACTCATGGAAGATCGTTTGCTAGATTTGATGAAAGATAAGTAAGGTCTTGGGAGTTGCTCTCAAGACTTATTTTTGACAAGGAGAGACGGAAAATGGCGACAGAAAAGCTATCACCCGGCATGCAACAGTATGTGGATATTAAAAAGCAATATCCAGATGCTTTTTTGCTCTTTCGGATGGGTGATTTTTATGAATTATTTTATGAGGATGCGGTCAATGCTGCGCAGATTCTGGAAATTTCCTTAACGAGTCGCAACAAGAATGCCGACAATCCGATTCCTATGGCGGGTGTTCCCTATCATTCTGCCCAACAGTATATCGATGTCTTGATTGAGCAGGGTTATAAGGTGGCTATCGCAGAACAGATGGAAGATCCTAAACAAGCAGTTGGGGTTGTGAAACGAGAGGTTGTTCAAGTCATTACGCCAGGGACAGTGGTCGATAGCAGTAAGCCGGATAGTCAGAACAACTTCTTGGTTGCCATAGATCGAGATGGCAATCAATTTGGCTTAGCTTATATGGACCTGGTGACGGGTGACTTTTATGTGACAGGTCTTTTGGATTTCACGCTGGTTTGTGGGGAAATCCGTAATCTCAAGGCGCGAGAAGTGGTGCTGGGCTATGACTTGTCTGAGGAAGATGAACAAATCCTTAGTCGTCAGATGAATCTGGTACTTTCCTATGAAAAAGAAGGCTTTGAAGACCTTCATTTGCTGGATTCACGATTGGCAGCTGTGGAGCAAGCGGCATCTAGTAAATTGCTCCAGTATGTTCATCGGACTCAGATGAGGGAATTGAACCACCTCAAGCCTGTTATCCGCTATGAAATCAAAGATTTTTTGCAGATGGATTATGCGACCAAGGCTAGTCTGGATTTGGTTGAGAATGCTCGTTCAGGCAAGAAGCAAGGCAGTCTTTTCTGGCTTTTGGATGAAACCAAGACGGCTATGGGTATGCGTCTCTTGCGTTCTTGGATTCATCGCCCCTTGATTGATAAGGAACGAATCGTCCAACGTCAAGAAGTGGTGCAGGTCTTTCTTGATCACTTTTTTGAGCGCAGTGATTTGACAGACAGTCTCAAGGGTGTTTATGATATCGAACGCTTGGCTAGTCGTGTTTCTTTTGGCAAGACCAATCCCAAGGATCTCTTGCAGCTGGCGACTACCTTGTCCAGTGTGCCACGGATTCGTGCGATTTTAGAAGGGATGGAGCAACCTGCTTTAGCTTATCTCATCGAACAACTGGATGGAATCCCTGAGTTGGAGAGTTTGATTAGCGCAGCGATTGCTCCTGAAGCTCCTCATGTGATTACAGATGGGGGAATTATCCGAACTGGATTTGATGAGACCTTAGACAAGTACCGTCGCGTTCTCAGAGAAGGGACTGGTTGGATTGCTGAAATTGAGGCTAAGGAGAGAGAAAACTCTGGTATCAGCACGCTTAAGATTGACTACAATAAAAAGGATGGCTACTATTTCCATGTGACCAATTCACAGCTGGGGAATGTGCCAGCCCACTTTTTCCGTAAGGCGACGCTGAAAAACTCGGAACGTTTTGGAACTGAGGAATTGGCGCGTATCGAGGGAGATATGCTGGAGGCGCGTGAGAAGTCAGCCAATCTAGAATACGAAATCTTTATGCGTATTCGTGAAGAGGTCAGCAAGTACATCCAACGTTTACAAGCTCTAGCCCAAGGAATTGCGACAGTTGATGTCTTACAGAGTCTGGCAGTTGTTGCTGAAACCCAGCATTTGATTCGACCTGAGTTTGGTGACGATTCACAAATTGATATCCAGAAAGGGCGCCATGCTGTCGTTGAAAAGGTTATGGGGGCTCAGACCTATATTCCCAATACGATTCAGATGGCAGAAGATACCAGTATCCAACTGATTACAGGGCCCAATATGAGCGGGAAGTCAACCTACATGCGTCAGTTAGCCATGATGGCGGTTATGGCTCAGTTGGGTTCTTATGTGCCAGCAGAAAGCGCCTATTTACCTATTTTTGATGCGATTTTTACCCGCATTGGAGCAGCAGATGACTTGGTTTCAGGTCAATCAACCTTCATGGTGGAGATGATGGAGGCCAATAATGCCATTTCGCATGCAACCAAGAACTCTCTCATTCTCTTTGATGAGTTAGGTCGTGGAACTGCAACTTATGACGGTATGGCTCTTGCTCAGTCTATCATCGAATACATTCATGAGCATATCGGAGCCAAGACCCTCTTTGCGACCCACTACCATGAGTTGACTAGTCTGGAGTCTAGCTTGGAACACTTGGTCAATGTCCACGTGGCAACTTTGGAGCAGGATGGGCAGGTCACCTTCCTTCACAAGATTGAACCAGGACCAGCTGATAAATCCTACGGTATCCATGTTGCCAAGATTGCTGGCTTGCCAGCAGATCTCCTAGCAAGGGCGGATAAGATTTTGACTCAGTTAGAGAATCAAGGTACAGAAAATCCTATTCCTATGAGACAAACAAGTGCTGTCACAGAACAAATTTCACTCTTTGATACACCTGAAGAGCATCCTATCCTAGCAGAATTAGCTAAACTAGATGTTTACAATATGACACCTATGCAGGCTATGAATGTCTTGGTCGAGTTAAAACAGAAACTATAAAGCCAAGACTCACTAGTTAATCTAGCTATATCAAGGAGACTTCTTTGACAAGTTCCCACTTTTTTGCTAGAATAACATCACACAAACAGAATGAAAAGGAGCTGACGCATTGTCGCTCCCTTTTGTCTATTTTTTAAGGAGAAAGTATGCTGATTCAGAAAATAAAAACCTACAAGTGGCAGGCCTTGGCTTCGCTCCTGATGACAGGCTTGATGGTTGCTAGTTCACTTTTGCAACCGCGTTATTTGCAGGAAGTGTTAGACGCCCTCCTTGCTGGGAAATATGAAGCTATTTATAGTATCGGGGCTTGGTTGATTGGTGTGGCCGTGGTCGGTCTAGTTGCTGGTGGGCTCAATGTTGTCCTTGCAGCCTATATTGCCCAAGGAGTTTCATCCGATCTTCGAGAGGATGCCTTCCGTAAAATCCAAACCTTTTCTTATGCCAATATTGAACAATTTAATGCGGGAAATCTAGTCGTTCGCATGACAAATGACATCAACCAGATTCAGAACGTCGTCATGATGACCTTCCAAATTCTGTTCAGACTTCCCCTCTTGTTTATCGGTTCCTTTATCTTGGCGGTTCAAACCCTACCTTCTCTGTGGTGGGTGATTGTTCTCATGGTAGTCTTGATTTTTGGTTTGACTGCTGTCATGATGGGGATGATGGGACCTCGTTTTGCCAAGTTTCAAACCCTTCTTGAGCGCATCAATGCCATTGCTAAGGAAAATCTGCGCGGTGTTCGTGTGGTCAAGTCCTTTGTCCAAGAAAAAGAGCAGTTTGCTAAGTTTACGGAGGTTTCAGACGAGCTTCTCGGTCAAAATCTTTACATCGGTTATGCCTTTTCAGTAGTGGAACCCTTTATGATGTTGGTCGGTTACGGGGCGGTCTTCCTCTCTATTTGGCTGGTTGCAGGGATGGTTCAGTCGGATCCGTCAGTTGTTGGCTCCATTGCTTCCTTTGTCAATTACCTAAGCCAGATTATCTTTACCATTGTTATGGTTGGATTTTTGGGAAATTCTGTCAGCCGTGCCATGATTTCTATGCGTCGTATTCGAGAAATTCTGGATGCAGAGCCAGCTATGACTTTCAAGGATGTCCCAGATGAAGAGTTGGTCGGTAGTCTTAGCTTTGAAAATGTGACCTTTACCTATCCAATGGACAAGGAACCGATGCTGAAAGATGTGAGCTTTACTATTGAACCTGGTCAAATGGTTGGTGTGGTTGGAGCAACTGGTGCAGGGAAGTCAACCTTGGCTCAATTGATTCCACGTCTCTTTGATCCACAGGAAGGGGCCATCAAAATTGGAGGCAAGGATATTCGCGAAGTGAGTGAAGGAACCCTGCGTAAAACAGTGTCTATCGTTCTTCAACGTGCCATTCTCTTTAGTGGAACGATTGCTGATAACTTGAGACAGGGTAAGGGAGATGCTACTCTATTTGAAATGGAGCGCGCAGCCAATATTGCCCAAGCCAGTGAATTCATTCATCGTATGGAGAAAACCTTTGAGAGTCCAGTTGAGGAACGGGGAACCAACTTTTCAGGTGGGCAAAAACAAAGGATGTCGATTGCGCGTGGGATTGTCAGCAATCCGCGTATTCTGATTTTTGACGATTCGACCTCGGCCTTGGATGCTAAGTCAGAGCGCCTAGTTCAAGAAGCCTTGAATAAGGACTTGAAGGGAACAACAACCATTATCATCGCGCAAAAGATTAGCTCGGTTGTCCATGCAGACAAGATCTTGGTACTGGATCAAGGACGATTGATTGGTCAAGGCACGCATGCAGACTTGGTTGCCAACAATGCCGTTTACCGTGAAATCTACGAAACACAGAAAGGAAAGGAGGAGTGAAATGAAGACAGTTCAATTTTTTTGGCATTATTTTAAAGTCTATAAGCTATCATTTGTAGTCGTCATCCTGATGATTGTTCTGGCGACTCTTGCCCAAGCTCTCTTTCCGGTCTTTTCTGGACAAGCAGTGACGCAGTTAGCTAATTTAGTTCAAGCTTATCAAGATGGCAATCCAGAACTTGTTTGGCAAAGCCTATCAGGAATCATGGTCAATCTTGGTCTGCTGGTTTTGGTTCTCTTTATCTCCAGTGTCATATACATGTGTCTCATGACGCGCGTGATTGCAGAGTCGACCAACGAGATGCGCAAAGGCCTCTTCGGTAAGCTTGCTCGGTTGACGGTTTCTTTCTTTGACCGCCGACAAGATGGCGATATCCTATCTCGTTTTACTAGTGATTTGGATAATATCCTCCAAGCCTTTAATGAAAGTCTGGTTCAGGTCATGAGTAATATTGTTTTATACATTGGTCTGATTCTTGTCATGTTTTCGAGAAATGTAACCCTGGCCCTCATCACTATTGCCAGCACACCAGTAGCCTTCCTCATGCTGATTTTCATCGTGAAAATGGCACGCAAATACACCAACCTCCAGCAGAAAGAGGTAGGGAAGCTCAACGCCTATATGGACGAGAGTATTTCAGGTCAAAAAGCTGTTATTGTGCAAGGAATTCAAGAGGATATGATGGCAGGATTTCTTGAACAAAATGAGCGCGTGCGCAAGGCGACCTTTAAAGGAAGAATGTTCTCAGGAATTCTTTTCCCTGTCATGAATGGGATGAGCCTGGTTAATACAGCCATCGTCATCTTTGCTGGTTCAGCTGTACTTTTGAATGATAAGTCTATTGAAACAAGTACAGCCCTAGGTTTGATTGTTATGTTTGCCCAATTTTCACAGCAGTACTACCAGCCTATTATCCAAGTTGCAGCTAGTTGGGGAAGCCTTCAGTTAGCCTTTACAGGTGCTGAACGGATTCAGGAAATGTTTGACGCAGAGGAAGAAATCCGACCTGAAAAGGCTCCAATCTTCACTAAGTTGCAAGAAGGTGTTGAAATCAGCCACATTGATTTCTCATATTTGCCTGATAAACCTATTTTGAAAGATGTCAGCATTTCCGCTCCGAAAGGTCAGATGACAGCGGTTGTTGGGCCGACAGGGTCAGGGAAAACGACTATTATGAACCTCATCAATCGCTTTTATGATGTTGATGCTGGTGGTATTTATTTTGATGGCAAAGACATCCGTGACTATGATTTGGATAGTCTCAGAAGCAAGGTGGGAATTGTCTTGCAGGATTCGGTCTTGTTTAGCGGAACGATTCGAGACAATATCCGTTTTGGTGTGCCAGATGCTAGTCAAGAAATGGTTGAGGCAGCAGCCAAGGCAACCCATATCCACGACTACATCGAAAGCTTGCCTGATAAGTACGATACTCTTATCGATGATGACCAGAGCATCTTCTCGACAGGGCAGAAACAATTGATTTCTATCGCTCGAACCTTGATGACAGATCCAGAAGTTCTCATTCTCGATGAAGCCACTTCAAACGTAGATACGGTGACAGAAAGCAAGATTCAGCATGCCATGGAGGCGGTTGTAGCAGGCAGAACCAGTTTCGTCATTGCCCACCGTTTGAAGACCATCCTCAATGCAGACCAGATTATTGTCCTTAAAGATGGAGAAGTCATTGAACGCGGTAACCACCATGAACTTTTGAAACTAGGTGGCTTCTACTCAGAACTCTATCACAATCAATTTGTTTTTGAATAAGAAAAAGTTGTCCTATGTGGGCAGCTTTTTCTTGCCCATAAAAAATTTTTATCACAGCCTTAAAAAAAACATATTAGACGAAAGGCTTTTTGAGTGATATGATAGGACTATCGTTATACTCAATGAAAATCAAAGAGCAAACTAGGAAACTAGTCGCAGGTTGCTCAAAGCAC
>NZ_VMLJ01000052.1:0-4413 GCF_013276615.1 Streptococcus sp. 1621 | reverse complement strand
TTTTCGAAGAGTATTAATATTCGAAAGGAGAGACATCATGGCTAGAACGGTTGTAGGAGTTGCTGCAAATCTATGTCCCGTAGACGCAGAAGGCAAAAACATTCATTCATCTGTATCTTGTAGATTCGCAGAGAGCATTCGTCAAGTCGGTGGTCTCCCTTTAGTCATTCCTGTTGGTGATGAGTCAGTTGTACGCGATTATGTGGAAATGATTGACAAACTCATTTTGACAGGCGGTCAAAATGTCCACCCTCAGTTTTATGGAGAGAAAAAGACCATCGAGAGCGATGATTACAATCTAGTGCGTGATGAATTTGAATTGGCCCTCTTGAAAGAAGCGCTTCGTCAGAATAAACCAATTATGGCAATCTGTCGCGGTGTTCAACTTGTCAATGTTGCCTTTGGTGGAACCCTCAATCAAGAAATCGAAGGTCACTGGCAAGGGCTACCTTTCGGAACATCTCACTCTATTGAGACAGTAGAAGGAAGCGTGGTGGCTAAGCTATTTGGGAAAGAAAGTCAGGTCAACTCCGTCCATCGTCAAAGCATTAAAGATTTGGCACCTAATTTCCGTGTAACTGCTATTGATCCAAGAGACCAAACTATTGAAGCGATTGAGTCTATCGACGAGCACCGCATTATCGGTTTACAGTGGCATCCAGAGTTTCTGGTTAATGAAGAAGATGGCAATTTAGAATTATTTGAGTATTTATTGAATGAACTGTAACGACTGGAACATCTAGTCGTTCTTTCTTTTATTTTTTCAAAATTTTTGGAATGTGGGATTTTACGCAAACGTTTGAATTCTGATAAAAATTGGAGAAATTCGATAAAAAACTTGAAAAAAACGAAGGTAAGCGTTATGATAGAAAAGAAGAAATATTGGAGGAATAACATGTCACATATTAAATTTGATTATTCAAAAGTCTTAGACAAATTTGTTGCACCACATGAAGTGGAATACATGCAATCACAAGTAACAGCAGCAGATGAATTGATCCGTAAAGGAACTGGTGCTGGTAGCGACTTCTTGGGATGGTTGGATCTTCCTGAAAACTACGACCGTGAAGAATTTGACCGTATCTTGAAAGCTGCTGAGCAAATCAAATCAGACAGCGATGTCTTGGTTGTAATCGGTATCGGTGGATCTTACCTTGGTGCCAAAGCAGCAATCGACTTCTTGAACCACCATTTTGCTAACTTGCAAACAAAAGAAGAACGTAAAGCTCCACAAATCCTTTACGCTGGAAACTCAATCTCATCTACTTACCTTGCTGACTTGGTAGAGTATGTTGCAGACAAAGACTTCTCAGTAAACGTGATTTCTAAATCAGGTACAACAACTGAACCAGCTATCGCTTTCCGTGTTTTCAAAGAACTCTTGGTTAAGAAATACGGTCAAGAAGAAGCCAACAAACGTATCTATGCAACAACTGACCGCCAAAAAGGTGCTGTTAAGGTTGAAGCAGATGCTAACGGCTGGGAAACATTTGTTGTTCCAGATGACATCGGTGGACGCTTCTCAGTATTGACAGCAGTTGGTTTGCTTCCAATCGCTGCATCAGGAGCTGACATCAAAGCCCTTATGGAAGGTGCGAATGCAGCTCGCAAAGACTACACTTCAGACAAAATCTCTGAAAACGAAGCTTACCAATACGCAGCAGTTCGTAACATCCTTTACCGTAAAGGCTATGCAACTGAGATCTTGGTAAACTACGAGCCATCACTTCAATACTTCTCAGAATGGTGGAAACAATTGGCTGGTGAATCAGAAGGAAAAGACCAAAAAGGTATCTACCCAACTTCAGCCAACTTCTCAACTGACTTGCACTCACTTGGTCAATTTATCCAAGAAGGAACTCGTATCATGTTTGAAACAGTTGTCCGTGTTGACAAACCTCGTAAAAACGTGATTATCCCTAGCTTGGAAGAAGACCTTGACGGACTTGGTTACCTTCAAGGAAAAGACGTTGACTTTGTAAACAAAAAAGCGACTGATGGTGTTCTTCTTGCCCACACAGATGGTGATGTACCAAACATGTATGTGACTCTTCCAGAGCAAGACGCTTTCACTCTTGGTTACACTATCTACTTCTTCGAATTGGCTATCGCTCTTTCAGGTTACTTGAATGCTATCAACCCATTTGACCAACCAGGTGTTGAAGCTTACAAACGTAACATGTTTGCCCTTCTTGGAAAACCAGGATTTGAAGAATTGAGCAAAGAACTTAACGCACGTCTATAATAGAAGAAAAGAGTGGCTTGCCCACTCTTTTTACTCTCTTTATCCATAGAAATTGGACTCAGCCAAGACTTGTGATATAATATAGAGAGCAAAAAGGCAGACGCCTAGAGACTTTATAGGAGAAACTATGTCAAAAGATATCCGCGTACGTTACGCACCAAGTCCAACAGGACTACTACACATCGGAAATGCTCGTACAGCATTGTTCAACTATCTTTACGCCCGTCATCATGGTGGAACTTTTATTATCCGTATCGAAGATACTGACCGTAAACGTCATGTCGAAGATGGTGAACGTTCACAGCTTGAAAACCTTCGTTGGTTGGGCATGGATTGGGATGAAAGTCCAGAAACACATGAAAACTACCGTCAGTCTGAGCGTTTGGACTTGTATCAAAAATACATTGACCAACTATTAGCTGAAGGAAAAGCTTACAAATCTTATGTTACAGAAGAAGAATTAGCGGCTGAACGCGAACGCCAAGAAGCAGCTGGTGAAACACCTCGCTACGTAAATGAATACCTTGGCATGAGTGAAGAGGAAAAAGCGACTTACATCTCAGAACGTGAAGCAGCAGGAATCATCCCAACGGTTCGTTTGGCTGTCAATGAGTCAGGTATCTACAAGTGGCATGATATGGTTAAAGGCGATATTGAATTTGAAGGTGGCAATATTGGTGGTGACTGGGTTATCCAAAAGAAAGACGGTTACCCAACTTACAACTTTGCCGTTGTCATCGATGACCATGATATGCAAATCTCCCATGTTATCCGTGGAGACGACCACATTGCCAACACACCAAAACAGCTCATGGTTTATGAAGCCCTTGGTTGGGAAGCTCCAGAGTTCGGTCACATGACCTTGATTATCAATTCTGAAACTGGTAAGAAGTTATCTAAACGTGATACTAATACTCTTCAGTTTATCGAAGACTACCGTAAAAAAGGTTATTTACCAGAAGCAGTTTTTAACTTTATTGCTCTTCTTGGTTGGAACCCAGGTGGAGAAGATGAGATTTTCTCTCGTGAGGAACTCATTAAACTTTTCGATGAAAACCGCCTCAGCAAGTCTCCAGCAGCCTTTGACCAGAAAAAACTAGACTGGATGAGCAATGATTATATCAAGAATGCAGACCTAGAAACTATCTTTGAAATGGCAAAACCATTCCTAGAAGAAGCAGGTCGATTGACTGACAAGGCTGAAAAATTAGTTGAGCTCTATAAACCACAAATGAAATCAGTTGATGAAATTATTCCATTGACAGATCTCTTCTTCTCAGATTTCCCAGAATTGACAGAAGCAGAGTGCGAAGTCATGGCGGGGGAAACAGTCCCAACAGTTCTTGAAGCCTTCAAAGCAAAACTTGAAGCGATGACAGACGATGAATTTGTGACAGAAAATATCTTCCCACAAATTAAAGCAGTCCAAAAAGAAACAGGTATTAAAGGGAAAAATCTTTTCATGCCAATTCGTATCGCAGTTTCAGGTGAAATGCATGGACCAGAATTACCAGATACAATTTTCTTGCTTGGACGTGAAAAATCAATTCAGCATATCGAAAATATGCTAAAAGAAATCTCTAAATAAGAAGGATGCAACAATGGACATCTGGGAAAAGATGTACGAAGAAGCACAGACACTATACAATCCACATGACGTATCAGACTTTGTTTATGCTAATCATGTTGTAGCTGCAGTAGAAGCAGAAGATGGACAAGTATTTACAGGATTCTGTATGGAGGGAACCTGTGGTGTTTTCCATCTCTGTGCAGAGCGGGCGGCTCTCTTCAATATGTACCAATTTTCAGGACAAACTAAGGTTAAAAAAGTATTAGCTTTTCGAGATAAACCACCTTATGGTGGAAGTTCAGCCATGGCTTGCGGTGCTTGTAGAGAATTCCTCTTGGAGTTGAACGCTGAAAATAAAGATGCAGAATTCATGATGGACTATGGTACAAGAAAGACGGTGAAAGTAGCAGAACTAATCCCTTATTGGTGGGGAGAAGAACGTGCTTCTAAGTTTAATAATCAATAGAAGAGTCAGTATAATTCTGGCTCTTTTTACTATTAATTTGAAAAACGGTACTTGAAAAGAATTGAAAAAAATAAAAAAAAGTTTAAAAAAGGTGTTGACAAAGTTTAAAAAGACTGTATAATAGTAAGAGTT
>NZ_VMLJ01000051.1:0-16467 GCF_013276615.1 Streptococcus sp. 1621 | reverse complement strand
GCTAGAAATGCGTTAGATGAATTAACGAAAGAAGCAGATCCAACAACAGGTAAGACAACAAGTACGGCTACTGCGTATAAGACTGCAAAACAAGAAGCAGAAGACGCTGTTCGAAAAGCTGATGAAGTGATTGGTAATCAAAATGCGACTGTTCAAGAGGTCAGTGATGAAATCGAAAAATTAAAATCTGCAATGCAGAAACTTCAAGAGGCGAAAGAAGGTTTGAGAGATATTCAAATTCCTTCAAATTCTACTCAACCAGATCAAGGAGCTACAGAGACTCCAACAGCTCCATCTGAGCCAGCTCCACAACCGTCTCAACCAGCAGCTCCGAGTCAACCTGCAAGTCCTGCTCCAGTTCCAAGTTCAGCTCCGACTCAAGCTCCTAGAGTGGCAGCACGTCCTTCAGCTAGCTCAACGAGCACGCAAGCTCCAGCTCAAGAGCAAGTTGACAAGTCTGAACTTCGTGCCTTGACTCAAGAGTTAGACCAACGCTTGAAAGCTTTGGCAACAGTATCTGATCCGAAAATCGATGCAGCCAAGGCTGTCCTCCTAGATGCTCAAAAAGCTCTGGAAGATAGTGCCTTGACAGAGCAAGGTCTGGGTACTGCAGTAGAGTCTGTGAAGGCTGCCTTGAACTCTCTCAAAGATGTGAAAGCAAATGCTAGCGACAGCAAGCCTACACAAGACAAGAAGGATGCCAAGAAAGGAACGGAGGATAGTAAGGATTCAGATAAGATGACTGAAACAAACTCAGTTCCAGCAGGAGTGATTGTAGTCAGTCTACTCGCCCTTCTAGGTGTGATTGCCTTCTGGTTAGTTCGTCGTAAGAAAGAGTCAGAAATCCAGCAATTAAGCACGGAATTGACAAAAGTTCTCGGACAGCTAGATGCAGAAAAAGCGGATAAAAAAGTCCTTGCCAAAGCCAAAAAACTTCTCCAAGAAACCCTTGATTTCGTGAAAGAAGAAAATGGCTCAGCAGAGACAGAAGCTAAACTAGTAGAGGAGCTTAAAGCAACCCTTGCCAAACTCAAGTAAAACATGATTTATGAAATGTCAGACCTAAAAGACATTTTCGTTCACAAAAGCAGCGACGAGTAACCCTTGTCGTTGCTTTTTGGCTATTTTGGAGGACAAGATCCGCCTTGACTAGCAAAAGAAAAGATTGGTCCAGTAGTGCCCGATACGATTTTGCGTAGCAGAAAGCATACAAATTAAATTGAATATAGTAAAATAGGATATGAAATCTTAAGAAAGTTGGTTCTTTATTGGAAACGATAGTATTTTCAATCTCTGTTTTTCTAGCAGGTGTTTTATCCTTTTTTTCTCCTTGTATTTTTCCACTTCTGCCAGTCTATGCTGGGATTTTATTGGATGATCAGGAAAGTGCAAAAAGCTTCTCCTTATTTGGGAGAAAGGTTCTCTGGTCCGGTTTGATTCGAACACTTTGCTTTATTGCAGGTATTTCTCTTATTTTCTTTATTCTAGGCTTTGGTGCTGGTTACTTTGGTAATATTCTCTACGCAAATTGGTTTCGCTATACCATGGGTACGATTATCATTATTTTGGGCCTTCACCAGATGGAAATTTTTCATTTTAAGAAATTAGAGGTTCAAAAAAGCTTTACTTTTAAGAAATCAGAATCCAATCGTTATTGGTCAGCCTTTTTACTCGGTATTACCTTTAGCTTTGGTTGGACGCCTTGTATTGGTCCAGTGTTGAGTTCTGTTTTAGCGCTTGCGGCTTCTGGAGGCAATGGCGCTTGGCAAGGAGCAATCTATACTCTCATTTACACTCTGGGCATGGCCCTTCCTTTCTTGGTTTTGGCTCTAGCTTCAGGAGTAGTCATGCCTTATTTTAGTAAAATCAAGCGTCATATGATGCTACTGAAGAAAATTGGTGGTTTCCTTATTATTTTAATGGGAATTTTGTTAATACTAGGACAAGTAAATGCTCTAGCTGGAATTTTTGAATAAAGGAGAACAAATGAAAAAAGTAATGTTTGCTGGCTTAAGCCTCTTGTCATTAGTTGTATTGATGGCCTGTGGTGAGGAAGAAACTAAAAAGACTCAAGCCCCACAACAGCCAAAACAACAAACGCCTGTACAACAAATTGCTGTTGGAAAAGATGCTCCAGATTTTACCTTGCAATCTATGGATGGTAAAGAAGTTAAGTTATCTGATTATAAGGGTAAAAAGGTTTACTTGAAGTTTTGGGCTTCATGGTGTGGTCCATGTAAGAAAAGTATGCCTGAGTTGATGGAACTAGCGGCGAAACCAGATCGCGATTTCGAAATTCTTAGTGTCATTGCACCAGGAATTCAAGGTGAAAAAACCGTTGAGCAATTCCCACAATGGTTCCAAGAACAAGGATATAAGGATATCCCAGTTCTTTATGATACTAAAGCAACTACCTTTCAAGCTTATCAAATTCGAAGCATTCCTACAGAATACCTGATTGACAGTCAAGGAAAGATTGGAAAAATTCAATTTGGTGCTATCAGTAATGCGGATGCAGAAGTAGCCTTTAAAGAAATGAACTAGAATCGATAAAATCTGATTACAAGATGTAGTCAGATTTTTTTAGAAAATTATTTTATAAATAGTCACAAATCCCCTATATTTATGGTAAAATAGAATCATCATTTTATTTGGAGAAGAAATATGAATATATTTAGAACAAAGAATGTAAGTTTGGATAAAACGGAGATGCACAGGCATTTGAAGTTATGGGATTTGATTTTGCTGGGTATCGGAGCCATGGTAGGGACAGGCATCTTTACAATTACAGGTACTGCAGCTGCCACACTTGCTGGTCCAGCCCTAGTGATTTCAATCGTCATTTCTGCCTTGTGTGTGGGATTATCAGCCCTCTTTTTTGCAGAATTTGCTTCACGAGTACCTGCTACAGGTGGTGCCTACAGTTATCTCTATGCTATTTTAGGAGAATTCCCAGCCTGGTTGGCTGGTTGGTTAACCATGATGGAGTTCATGACAGCCATATCAGGCGTAGCTTCGGGTTGGGCAGCTTATTTTAAAGGCTTGCTCTCTCAATACGGGATAGCCCTTCCTCAGCCTTTAAATGGTACCTTTAATCCTCAAGCAGGGACATTTGTTGATTTATTGCCTATTCTTGTCTTGGTCTTGGTGACTTCGCTTGTTTTACTAAATGCCAAGGCAGCCTTACGCTTTAATTCGATTCTAGTCATTTTGAAATTTTCCGCTTTAGCTCTCTTTGTTTTAGTAGGAATTTGGCATATTAAACTTGACAACTGGAGTAATTTTGCTCCTTATGGTTTTGGACAAATCTATGGTGCTAGTACTGGTATTATGGCTGGTGCGTCCTTGATGTTCTTCGGTTTTTTGGGCTTTGAATCCATCTCTATGGCCGTAGATGAGGTCAAGACTCCTCAAAAAAATATTCCTAGAGGGATTGTCTTATCGCTTTCTATCGTAACTATTCTCTATGCCTTGGTGACGCTTGTCTTGACTGGTGTGGTTCACTATAGTCATCTAAATGTTGATGATGCCGTTGCCTTTGCCCTTCGTAGTGTTGGGATTAGTTGGGCAGCCAACTATGTGTCATTGGTGGCTATCTTGACCTTGATTACAGTTTGTATTTCGATGACCTATGCCCTATCGCGTATGATTTACAGTTTAGCGCGTGATGGCTTAATGCCTGCTGCCTTTAAAGAACTAACGAAGACTAGCAAGGTACCAAAGAATGCTACTATCTTGACAGGTATAGCTTCAGCAGTAGCAGCAGGAATGTTCCCTCTTGCTAGTATCGCAGCCTTCTTAAATATTTGTACCTTAGCCTACTTGATTATGCTAGCTTACGGTCTGATTCGCTTACGGAAAGAAAAAGGAATGCCCAAAGCTGGAGAATTTAAAACACCCTTGGTACCCCTGTTACCAATTTTATCAATCATCATTTGTTTATCCTTTATGTTGCAGTATAATATGGAAACTTGGCTTGCTTTCCTAGTTGCTTTGTTGATAGGAAGTATCATTTACTTTACTTATGGTTATAAGCATTCTACCATAGAAGAATAATACTCTTCGAAAATCTCTTCAAACCACGTCAGCTTCGCCTTGCCGTATGTATGGTTACTGACTTCGTCAGTTTCATCTACAACCTCAAAAACAGTGCTTTGAGCAGCCTGCGGCTAGCTTCCTAATTTGCTCTTTGATTTTCATTGAGTATATAAAGTGAGAATCTGTTGAGTTGTTGACACTCAGCAGATTTTTATATGTGAAAGAAATTTCAAATTTTTTCTAAAAATATCTTGACAGATTAAATTTTTAGGAGTAGAATGTTTACTAGTTAATTAAATGGTTAAGGAGTTGTTCATGAAGAAACAAAATTTATTTTTAGTCTTGTTAAGTGTTTTTCTTTTATTGCTAGGAGCCTGTAGTCAAAAGGAAAGCCAGACAGGAAAGGGGATGAAAATTGTGACCAGTTTTTATCCTATCTACGCTATGGTCAAGGAAGTGTCAGGTGACTTGAATGATGTTCGGATGATTCAGTCAAGTAGTGGGATTCACTCCTTTGAACCTTCAGCGAATGACATCGCGGCCATCTATGATGCAGATGTCTTTGTTTACCATTCGCATACGCTCGAATCTTGGGCAGGAAGTTTAGATCCTAATCTAAAAAAATCCAAAGTGAAGGTTTTAGAGGCTTCTGAGGGAATGACCTTGGAACGCGTCCCAGGGCTAGAAGATGTGGAAGCAGGGGATGGAGTTGATGAAAAAACGCTCTATGACCCTCACACTTGGCTAGATCCTGAAAAAGCTGGCGAAGAAGCTCAGATTATCGCTGATAAACTTTCAGAGGTGGATAGTGAGCATAAAGAAACTTACCAGAAAAATGCGCAAGCTTTTATCAAAAAAGCTCAGGAATTGACTAAGAAATTCCAGCCTAAATTTGAAAAAGCGACTCAGAAAACCTTTGTAACACAACATACAGCCTTTTCTTATCTAGCGAAGAGATTTGGACTCAATCAACTTGGTATTGCAGGTATCTCTCCTGAACAAGAACCAAGTCCAAGACAACTAACAGAAATTCAGGAATTTGTTAAAACCTATAAGGTTAAAACGATTTTTACGGAAAGTAATGCTTCTTCAAAAGTAGCTGAAACTCTTGTCAAATCAACAGGTGTGGGTCTTAAAACTCTGAATCCTTTAGAGGCAGACCCACAAAATGACAAGACTTATTTAGAAAATCTGGAAGAAAATATGAGTGTTCTAGCAGAAGAATTGAAATGAGGAAAGAATGAAAATCAATAAAAAATATGTAGCAGGTTCAGTGGCAGTTCTTGCCCTAAGTGTTTGTTCCTATGAACTTGGACGGTACCAAGCTGGTCAGGCTAAGAAAGAGTCTAATCGAGTTGCTTATATAGACGGTGATCAGTCTGGTCAAAAGGCAGAGAACTTGACACCAGATGAAGTCAGTAAGAGAGAGGGAATCAACGCCGAACAAATTGTTATCAAGATTACGGATCAAGGTTATGTGACCTCTCATGGAGACCATTATCATTACTATAATGGCAAGGTTCCTTATGATGCCATCATCAGTGAAGAACTCCTCATGAAAGATCCGAATTATCAGTTGAAGGATTCAGACATTGTCAATGAAATCAAGGGTGGCTATGTTATTAAGGTAAACGGTAAATACTATGTTTACCTTAAAGATGCGGCTCATGCGGACAATATTCGGACAAAAGAAGAGATTAAACGTCAAAAGCAAGAACACAGTCATAATCATAATTCAAGTACAGATAATGCTGTTGCTGCAGCCAGAGCCCAAGGACGCTATACAACGGATGATGGTTATATCTTCAATGCCTCTGATATTATTGAGGACACGGGTGATGCCTATATCGTTCCTCATGGCAATCACTTCCACTATATTCCGAAGAGTGACTTGTCTGCTAGTGAATTAGCTGCTGCCCAAGCCTTCTTATCTGGAAAAGGCGGCCAATTAAGTACGGTTGAATATCGTTCTAGCAGGGGAGAAACAAGATCTAGTGTGAGAACGAGTCAATCTGGAACTCCTCAAAATCCTGCAACAGATTCTGAAAGTCAAAGTGAGGATTTAGCTAGTCTCCTTCAAGAATTGTACGCTTTGCCACTTAGCCAACGTCATGTGGAGTCTGATGGATTGGTATTTGACCCAGCACAAATTATAAAACGTACTGCAAATGGGGTCGCAGTTCCTCATGGGGATCATTTCCATTTCATTCCGTATTCACAAATGTCTGCTTTGGAAGAAAAATTGGCTCGAAATCTACCAATTGGAGGTCAGCCAGTTCAAAAGCATTCTGACAATACGAAACCAAGCAGTACAGATAAACTAAGTTCAACCATTAAACCAAACTTTAATCTCAATACGCCGGCACCGAATAGAGCAACTGGAGGCGCCTATACAACAGATGATGGGTATGTCTTTAGTCCGTCAGATGTGATTGAAGATACAGGAGACGCTTTTATTGTACCGCATGGCAATCATTTCCACTATATACCAAAAGGCGCTTTGTCTGCAGGAGAATTGGCTGCTGCCCAAGCCTATTGGAATGGGAAGCAGGGATCTCGTCCTTCTTCAAGTTTTAGTCATAATGCAAACCCAGCTCAACCAAGCTTGTCAGAGAACCACAATCTAACTGTCACTCCAACTTATCATCAGAATCAAGGGGAAGATATTTCAAGCCTTTTACGTGAATTGTATGCCAAACCTTTGTCAGAACGACATGTGGAATCGGATGGCTTGGTATTCGACCCAGCACAAATAACAGATCGTACAGCAAATGGTGTTGCTGTGCCTCACGGAAATCATTATCACTTTATCCCTTATTCACAAATGTCTGATTTAGAGCAGAAGATTGCAAGAATGATTCTGTTAAAAGGGCAAAATGGTGCAGTCGTGCCAGGAATGCATTATTTGAAACCAGCACCAAAACCGCAAGTTCAACCATCAACTGAGAAAAAACAAACTAATTTTGCAGTAGAACAGGTTGTTAGAAAAGTTGGAAAAGGATATGTTGTGGAAATTGCTGGTGTCAGTCACTATGTTTTTGCTAAAGACTTGGCTAAGGATAAGATTGATGCTATTGAAAATCTCTTGTCTAAGAAAACTCAAGAGACACATGCTCTAGTTGCGAAGAAAGAAAACGTCTCTTCTCGTGACAAAGAATTTTATGATAAAGCTTATAATCTGTTAACCCAGGCTCATAAAGCCTTGTCTGAAAATAAGGGGCGTGCTGTTGATTTTCAAGCCTTAGACAAATTAGCAGAACGCTTGAATAATGAATCTTCTAATAATAAAGTAAAATTGGTAGATGATTTATTGGCATTTCTAGCACCGATTACCCACCCAGAACGCCTTGGCAAACCAAATGCTCAAATTGCCTATACAAACGATGAAATTAAATTAGCGAAATTAGCAGGTAAATATACAACCTCAGATGGCTACATTTTTGACGAACATGATATTGAAAGTGATGCAGGAAATGCCTACGTCACTCCACACTTGAACCATAGCCACTGGATTAAAAAAGACAGCTTATCTGAAGCTGAAAGGGCAGCAGCTCAGGCTTATGCTAAAGAAAAAGGCTTACAAGCTCCAAATTCTACTGAAGCAAAACCAGAGGCAACAGGGACAGAAGCTATCTATAACCGCGTAACAGCTGAGAACAAGGTACCATTAGAAAAAATACCAAATCATTTACAGTATACTGTAGCTGTACAGAATGGTTACTTTATAATTCCTCACTTTGATCACTATCATAATCTTAAGTTTGCATGGTTTGACGAAGGACTCTATAAGGCACCTGAGGGTTATACCTTAGAAGATTTATTTGCGACTGTAAAATACTACGTTGAACATCCGGACCAACGTCCTCATTCAGATAATGGTTGGGGTAATGCTAGCGACCATGTTCGTAAAAATAAGGCAGACCAAGACGGTAAACCTGATGAAAATAAGGAACATGATGAAGTAAGTGAGCCAACTCGCTCTGAATCTGATGAAAAAGAGAATCACGCTGGTTTAAATCCTTCAGCAGATAATCTTTATAAACCGAGCACTGATGAAGACGAGACAGAGGAAGAAGCTGAAGATACTACAGAAGAGCCAGAAGTCCATCAAGTAGAGACTGCAAAAGTAGAAGCTAAACTCAAAGAAGTAGAAGCTTTACTTGATAAAGTAACGGATGCTAGTCTGAAAGCTACTGCGACTGAAACCCTGGCTAGTTTACGAGGTAACTTGAGCCTGCAAACCATGGATAATAATGACATCATGACAGAGGCAGAAAAATTACTTGCTTTGTTAAAAGGTAGTGAGTCAATTGAGACGAAGCCAGAAGCATAAGTTTATCCTATTAAATCGATATAATGTAAGAGTCAGTAGTAATACTGGCTTTTATTTTTTTAAATGATATAAAAATCTTGACAGATAAACTTAAAAAAGGTAAACTATTTACTGGTTAATTAAATGGTTAAATAACCAGTTTAGAAAAAATGTTTAACCGAGAAAAAGAAGTTAAGAAAAAGCTTCATCATTTATTGAAATGAGGGATTTATGAAATTCAGTAAAAAGTATATAGCAGCTGGATCAGCTGTTATCGTATCCTTGAGTCTATGTGCATATGCACTAAACCAGCATCGTTCGCAGGAAAATAAGGACAATAATCGTGTCTCTTATGTGGATGGCAGTCAGTCAAGTCAGAAAACTGAAAACTTGACACCAGACCAGGTTAGCCAAAAAGAAGGAATTCAGGCTGAGCAAATTGTCATTAAGATTACAGATCAGGGCTATGTAACGTCACACGGTGATCACTATCATTACTATAATGGGAAAGTTCCTTATGATGCCCTCTTTAGTGAAGAACTTTTGATGAAGGACCCAAACTATCAACTTAAAGACGCTGATATTGTCAATGAGGTCAAGGGTGGTTATATCATCAAGATCGATGGAAAATATTATGTCTACCTGAAAGATGCAGCTCATGCTGATAATATTCGAACCAAAGATGAAATCAATCGTCAAAAACAAGAACATGTCAAAGATAATGAGAAGGTCAGCTCAGATGTCGCTGTAGCAAGGTCTCAGGGACGTTATACGACAGATGATGGTTATGTCTTTAATCCAGCTGATATTATCGAAGATACGGGTGATGCTTATATCGTTCCTCACGGAGGTCACTATCACTACATTCCAAAAAGTGATTTGTCTGCTAGTGAATTAGCAGCAGCAAAAGCTTATTTAGCTGGGAAAAATACGCAACCGAGCCAGTTAAGCTATTCTTCAACAGCTAGTGACAATAACACGCAATCTGTAGCACAAGGCTCAACTAGCAAGCCAGCAAATAAAGCTGAAAATCTCCAGAGTCTATTGAAAGAACTCTATGATTTACCTAGCGACCAACGTTACAGTGAATCAGATGGCTTGGTCTTTGACCCTGCTAAGATTATCAGTCGTACACCAAATGGAGTTGCGATTCCACATGGCGACCATTATCACTTTATTCCTTACAGCAAACTCTCTCCTTTAGAAGAAAAGATTGCTAGAATGGTGCCTATCGGTGGAACTGGTTCTACGGTCTCTACAAATGAAAAACCTCATGAAGCAGCGTCTAGTCTAGGAAGTATTTCAAGTAGTCCATCTACTTTGAATCATGCCTCATTACTTACAAATAAGCCTATCTCTTCAACATCTGATGGTTATATCTTTAATCCTAAAGATATTGTCGAGGAAACAGCAACAGCTTATATTGTAAGACATGGTGATCATTTCCATTACATTCCAAAATCGACCGTAATTGGGCAACCGACTCTTCCAAACAATGGTCTAGTAGCACCTTCGCCGTCTCTTGCAGCCAATCCTAGTGTTTCACATGAGGAACATGAAGAAGGTGGACACGGCTTTGATGCCAATCGTATTATTGCTGAAGATGAGCAAGGCTTTATTATGAGTCATGGTAACCACAATCATTATTTCTTCAAGAAGGACTTGTCAGCAGAGCAAATTAAGGCAGCGCAAGACCACTTGAAAGGGGCAAATACAGCTACACCAAATCCAGCTCATGATGACGATCACGATGGCGATGAGCATGACCACCATCATGGTGAAGATCACGATCACGGTTTTGATGCCGATCGTGTCATTAGTGAGGATGATCAAGGATTTGTCATGAGTCACGGAGACCACAATCATTACTTCTTCAAGAAGGACTTGACACCAGAACAAATTAAGGAAGCTCAGGATCATTTGAAAACACATCATGATGCAGAGCCTGTTCAACCACTTGCAAAATCTGTTGAATCATTCTCTAAAGATGCTAGTGATGAAGAAAAAATAGCTTATATTTCTAAGACCTATGGGGTTCCACTTGAAGCTATTAGAATTTCAAAAGGTTTCTTTGTATTTAATAATCCTGACCAAGCCTACGATCCAACTCATATCCATCCCTATGCTGTTCGTAAGGAACACGTTCGACTTCCACTCCAAACTGGAAATCCTGAACTTGATTTCCTAAATGAACTTTATACGACTGCCTTACGTGATCGCGTATCACCTTATCGTTTGCAGGTTGAAAACGGCAGTTTTGTGATCCCTCATGGAGACCACAATCACTACATCAAGGTTCAAACTAAGGGCTATGAAGTAGCCTTGAAAAACAAGATTCCAGCCCTGAAATCCAACTATCAGCCTGGGGCCTTTGATGAGAAAACAGTTTTAGCAAAAGTAGATCAACTTCTTGCTGAAAGTCGAAACGTCTATAAAGACGATCCAATCAAACAAAGACAGATTGAGTTAGCCTTAGGACAGTTTACTGAAAATATGAAGAAACTAGCAACTAACTCTACAGCAGGTTATCTTGCGACACTTGATCTCTTTGATAAGCAATATATCCATATTGATGAAAGTGTCAAACCTGTTGAAACAAGTGCTTTAGATAAGAAATATCAATCCTTGATTGATAAAATCAATACGCTAGATACAGACACTTATGGACTTCCTAAGAAAGACCTTCTCGTTCGACTCCAGGAAGCTAAGTTGGCTAAAGATGAGGCTGGTTTAGCAGCGGTTGAATCACAACTTCAAGCTCTTCAAGACTTTAATGATCGTACTGGCGATACAACAGTGGAATATATCAAGTACTTCTATGAGAATGTAAATGATGGTCGTTTAAGTGATGAGCTTCGTAATAAAGTAGCTAATTTGACTTTTACTTTATATCAATCCCAATCCTTCCGTAAGGCTGTGGACTTGAATAAACTGTTCCCAAGCATTTATCAAACAAAACAAGAAGTAGAAGAGGCTTTGAAAAATCAGCCAGCTTCTACAAAAGTAAATGAAACAGTTCTAGATAAAGAAACAGTTGATAACCAATCTGCTAAGCAAGCGATTTATGAATTTTTGAAAGATCTTTATCCTGATCTTAAAAAAGAAGAGCATGTCAATCATGTTAGCAAGGAAGAAGTAGAAAGCCTCTTGAGCAAGGCAAATCAACTCTTGGAGCAAATCCAAGAAGAAGGAATCAGACAATCCTTGGCAGAAGAAGTAGAAAATCTCAAAGCTGCTACAAACAAGGCTGATGCAGACTTGGATGAAGTAAACAGCCAGATAAAAGATGTCTTGACTCGTATCGCTAGCGCCCTTCAACAAGAAAAGGAAAATGCTGAACAAGATCCTCAGACACTTGTACTCTATCAAAAACTCTACAATATTCTCATATCGCTTCACTCTTATTTAGAAAGTAATAATGGTTCTGATGAGGACTTTGATAAGGTGGATGCATTACTAGATCAACTTTCTGCTAAGAGTAAAGACAAAGCAGCTTTACTTGAATTGACCAAAGCTATTCTAGTTTTGAATCACCAAATCCAGTCAAAAGCTAGCGCAAGTGAAGAAACAAGTCCAGCAAGAAATGCTGAAGCAAATGGTGATAAGACAAGTACCGAAACAGAAACATCAACAGCTACGGAATCTAACAGTGAAACTGCTAGCGACGAAAACAAACCGAGCAACGCAAGAGATTCTAAACCTGCTGAATCAGCTTTAGAAAAGGAAACAACAGAATCTACAACAAGTACTGGAAACTAAGAAAAACCAGCAGAATAAAAAGAAAGGCGAAGTAGCTGAGCTACCTCGTCTTTTTAGTCTTTATAAGCTACGATACCAATGATGGTATCAACTGCACGTTCCATGGTCTGAAGGCTGACGTATTCAAAACGTCCGTGCATATTTTCGCCACCTGCAAAGATATTCGGAGTTGGGATTCCCATAAAGGAAATCTTAGAGCCGTCTGTTCCACCCCGGATTGGTTCGATAATAGGCGTGATACCTAGATTTTCCATAACGGCTTTAGCAATGGTAATTGGAGTCATATCTTTCTCAATGACTTCTTTCATATTGTAGTACTGGTCTGTCAAGTTGAGGGTGATACGGTCGCTACCAAGTTCTTGATTCATCTTATCAGCGATAGACTGCATAGCCGCTTTACGCGCTTCAAAGGTATCTTTTTCAAAATCACGAATGATGTAGCTTGCACGCGCCTCCTCGACACTACCTGTCACATCCATAAGATGATAGAAACCTTGGTAGCCATCCGTTAACTCAGGTCGGTCATTCTCTGGAAGTTGATTATGAAAATCAATTGCTAGCTGAAGGGCGTTGACCATCTGACCTTTGGCAGTACCAGGGTGGACATTGCGTCCTTGGAAATGCAATTCAGCCCCAGCTGCTGAAAACGTCTCGTATTGAAGCTCACCTAGTGGGCCACCATCAACTGTGTAGGCAAAATCCACATCAAAATCTTCTGCATCAAATTGATTAGCACCAACACCGATTTCTTCATCTGGACCAAAACCAACACGAATTTCACAGTGTTTGATTTCAGGGTGGGCAGTCAGATATTCAATGGCTGTCATAATTTCAGCAATTCCGGACTTGTCATCAGCCCCTAGCAAGGTTGTTCCATCGGTTGTAATGAGCGTTTGTCCTGGATATTTCTCAAGACTCTTAAAGTCAGCTGGATCGAGTTTGAAACCAGAATTTCCAAGTTCAATCACACCACCATCGTAGTTTTCAATTACCTGTGGATTGACTCCTTCGGCATTAAAATCAGCAGTATCCATGTGGGAGATGAAGCCAATTTTACGTGTTAAAGATGGATCATTGGCTGGCAAGGTACCAATCGCAAAACCATTTGGTAGATAATAAACATTTTGTAATCCAACACGTTTCATTTCAGGAATCAGAACATTGGTTGCGAAGTCAACCTGACTCTGTGTACTTGGAGTAGTAGTAGAGTGTTCATCAGAGCGCGTGTTGACTTTAACGTAGGTTAAGAAGCGGTCCAAGAGATTTGGATAAGTCATAAAAAACTCCTTTTGAATTCATTTTTTCCATTGTATCATAGAAAGAAGAGAAAAACAAAAGATTGTGAATGTTGCTATGTTAGCGTTTACTTATCAGTGGATTCATGATAAAATAAATTTGATAAAAATATCACAAGGAAGCAGTTATGAAAAAAGCAATTTTAATGATGACATTCGGTTCGCCAGAAGAGATTACCTTTGAAGGTGTGGCTGATTTTTTCACAAATATTCGTCGCGGAGTGAGGCCTCAAGACCACGAAATTCAAACTCTCTATGATAATTATGTACGAATTGGGGGCACGCCTCTGCAAAGAATTACTCGTGAAGAAGTTGCCTTGGTAGAAGCTAGACTGGGAAATGAATATAGTGTCTATTTTGCCAATAAATTTTCCAGACCTTTTATTCCAGATGTGATTGGTCAGATGGAAGCATACGGTATTGAACAGTGTATTTGCTTGATTTTGGAGCCTCATTATTCTTTTTACTCTGTCATGGGTTATGAGAAATTTTTAGAAAGCAAACAAATTCAATTTTTGGTCATTAAGGACTGGTATCAGGAAGAAGCGCTCTTAAACTATTGGGCAGATGAAATTGCTAATATTTTAAAAGAAGAAGTAAAGCAGGATAGCTTTAAAGTCATCTTTTCAGCCCATAGTGTGCCCATTTTTGCCTTGGATTTTGGTGACCCTTATATTGACCAAATTTTTGAAAATAGCAAGTTAGTTGCTGAAAAACTAGGTTTGAGTTCCGAACAATATACTAATACTTGGCAAAGTGAGAGTGATATTGGGATTCCATGGATTAAGCCAGATGTATTAGAATATCTCAGAGAACAGACAGAACATCCAGACCATTATATCTTTGTTCCAATCAGCTTTATCAGTGAGCACATTGAGGTCTTGTTTGATAATGATGTGGAATGTTATGACTTGTGTCAAGAATTGGGTGTGAACTACCATCGACCACCAATGCCAAATACGGATTCTCGCTTGATTGATGCCTTGGTCAATACAGTCAGAGCCAATGAACATCAAGAGTTTAAGGAATTTCTCCCAGAAGAAGAGACCTTTGATGAGTTAGTTCCTTCAGACGAGACGAAAAATATTTTGGCTGAATCTCAAGATTTACAAATGCCAGAATTTGTGAAAAAACTGATTGAGAAAAAAGGTCGAGAGAATGTTAAGATGCCTTATCTTATCAAAAAAATGCTTGAGAAAGCAGGTAAATTACCAAAAGAGTAAAGAAAAAGGATTTAGCTTTGTGCTAGATCCTTTTAAACGATTATTTTTTCTCAAGAAGGGCTTTGATTTCTTGAAGTACTTCCAATTCAGTTGGTTTTTTTTCGGCAGTTTTTTCTTCCTTTATGCCAGTCAGCTTCTGTGCTTTTTCAATACCCTTGATAATAAAGAAGAGGGCGGTACCCACAAAGATAAAATTGATAATAGCACTTAAAAAGTTACCATAGCCGACTCCATGCCAAGAAAGTTGAGCGATACGTTCGACTTTAGCAGCTTTCAAAGCGGGATTTAAAATAAGAGGAGTGATAATGTCGTTTACAAGTGAAGTAACGATAGCACCAAAAGCAGAGGCAATGACAACACCGACAGCAAGGTCAATAACATTTCCTCGAAGCAAGAATGATTTTAGATTTTTTAACATACTGTTTTCCTTTCAACGTTTCGTGTTTCATTGTATCCTAAATCATTATAGAAGGCAATTAAAAGGCTCATAAATGGAGCATTATTTTCTAAAAATATAGACCTTGCTCAAGATATAATTGATGATAATAATGAGTATTTGTGCAATTATTGTTTCAATAGCATTTATCTTATCAATGTTTTCATTTACGAATTGCCCTATGATATGAGGGAATTGAGTCACAAACAGAAAAGTAAAGAGCAAATCTAACAGAAAAGTAGAAAGGCGGGCAAGAAAAAATTTCACTAAACGAATAAGCCGATTCTTCCTTGTTTGCTTAAATACAATCGTATCATTTGTGATAAAGGCAAATAAGATACCAATAATATTTGCTAAGGCAGTAGCAAGGAGTTCCTGATGACTTAGTTGATAAATGACTAGTCGTGAGAGAATCGAAACTAGAGTTGTTGCAAGGCCAAAAAAGAGATAGGCTAAGATTTCATTGTTAAAAAATTTTTGAATAGGTTTTTTCATGCTTTAAGTATAGCATAAAGCAGGCTATTGTGCTATACTAGTAAGGTTGAATAAAGCAACCCTTGGTGCTTAGCTTCTTTCACCAAGCATATTACACGCGGATAACCGCCAAAGGAGAAAAGATGAAAAAATTAACTATTCGTGATGTTGCAGACATTGCAATTGTTGCTGCTATTTATGTCGTTTTGACTGTCACACCGCCCCTAAATGCCATTAGCTATGGTGCTTATCAGTTTCGTATTTCAGAAATGATGAACTTTATGGCTTTTTACAATCCTAAGTACATCATCGGAGTTACCATCGGTTGTATGATTGCTAATTTCTTTAGCTTCGGACTGCTAGATGTCTTTGTTGGTGGTGGATCAACCCTAGTATTCCTTAGTTTAGGTGTTTGGCTTTTTGCAAAATATAGTAAGGATTACCTCTTTAACGGATTGATTCGAAAAGATCATTTCTTCTTTTCAATCCTCTTTTCAATTTCCATGTTTACTATCGCTGCAGAGTTAAATATTGTAGCAGAATTACCATTCTTCCTTACTTGGTTTACAACAGGAATCGGTGAATTTGCCTCATTGATTATTGGAGCGATTATTATTGGTAAAATTGGTCGTCGAATCGATTTAAGCAAATAGAACAGGACAAGCTAGGTAGCCTTTACCTGGCTTTTTCTTATAGAAAATTTCTAAGGAAACTTGACAAGTTTTTCTGATTATAGTATACTTTTCAAGTAAGCTGATTTAGCTCAGTTGGCAGAGCGCATCCATGGTAAGGATGAGGTCGCCGGTTCAATCCCGGCAATTAGCATTAAATATACAGTAAAACCCTTGATTGACAAGGGTTTTTGTTATGTCTGCCCCAAATTTTTCAAAGATACTGCTTATGCACCTGTGTAGGTAAATTCCCAAACTA
>NZ_VMLJ01000050.1:0-3822 GCF_013276615.1 Streptococcus sp. 1621 | reverse complement strand
CGGCTAGTTTCCTAGTTTGCTTTTTGATTTTCATTGAGTATAAGATAAAAGCAAAGGGCTATCAAGTGATGTAGCCCTTTTGAGTTATACAAGCAAATTACCATGCAAAAGCTGTCGTTGGAGCATTGAGCGCTTCTAACCATTGCTTATTTTTTACAGGGCAAAGAGTTACGGATATACCTGCCATATCTAGACTGGTCATAAATGTTCCTGATTTTATAAAGGTAATAGTGACTCCTTCAATTTCTAAGAGTTGAAGGATGTCATTGATAAATATGCCCATTTCTAGGTTGGTAGTAGTACCTAGATTATTTACAAGCAATATAAATTGATCACCCTTTTTCCAATGATAGTGCAATCTTAATTTACTTATAATTTCATTTGCAAGGATTTCCGATGATTGGAATGGGACGATACGATAGCCTTCTTCGCCATGTATCCCAATACCATAAGAAATATTTCCTTCTTCCAAGTTAAATAGTGGAAGGGGGGCTTGGGGGAGACTAGCAGCTTTCGTTGCAAAGCCAATTGTTGCGATTTCGGGAGCAAGTTCATGACCTAAATCAGTTAGTTGCTCTATGTCGGCACCATTTTGAGCTGCATATCCTAGGATTTTATGAAGTAAGATTGTCCCTGCAAGTCCCCTTCCTCTAATTTGAAATCTATTGTGAGGTTCAATAGAAATATCGTCGTGTGCTAGACTATAGCCGACTTTAATTCCTTCTTGTCTAGCGGTGTTAATGGCCCAGCTAAATTCTTTGATGTCTGCTTCGAAATTTTTTACAATGATGAAGACACCGTGACCATTGTTTAAAAAACGAATGGACTCTAAGATTTCAGTTCTTGTAGGTGGAGTAAATAATTGGCCATAGATAGCAGCAGTAAGCATTCCTTCTCCCACATATCCAATATGCGCAGGTTCGTGACCGGAACCTCCACCCGACAAGATTGGAACCTGATGAGGATTTCGATTTTTTTGATAGACTAATGGTAAAGTAGGGTGTTTTTCTAATTCGGGATGACTGCTAACAGTTGCTGAAATGTAACTTGAAATAATTTTCTGTTTATGATTTGAAATAAATGTCATTGTGGTCTCTTTCCAATAATTGTCATGATTAGAAAGTCTGGTTGTGGAACTGGACTTTTTTTATTGACGTAAGCCTTCACGATTTCTGCTAGAGCATGTGAATGATAGTCTAACAAAAAACAAGTATAAGCAGATGAATCAATATCAATCTGACCATATTCTCTTAAAATTTTTGATACAAGCAAGCGACAGTAGCTGATAAAGTGGTCATAGAAGTTATTTTGCCCTTGAATATCAAAAAGTTGAATATAAAAGTCACGCTCTTGTTCGAAATAAAGAAATAGTTCTTGTAATAGTTTTTGGCCCGAAATGAAGTCCAAGTTATTGGTGATATACTCGGTTAAGTCATTTTCAAATATCCAGTCTAGCAGTTCATATTTGTCAAGAAAGTGATTATAAAAGGTCTGTCTACGAATGCCAGCTGATTCCATGATATCTACAATGGAGATTTTGTCAAATTCTCTAGTAGCTAATAGGTCTCTAAATGCCTTGGCAATCCGTTTTTTTGTAATAAGTGATGATGCCATAGGAAACCTTTCTTTTACTTACTTCATTTTACCAAAAAAATGTTTTAAACGGGTTTAAAAGGGGACAAATAATAGAATCTGTCCCTTATCATCCAGCGATAAAAAATATATAATGAAAGCGAAAACAAAGGTAAATACCGAAAGGAGTTTCTCATGAAAAAAATTATAAATGAACCGACACAAGTTGTTGATGAAATGTTGCAGGGATTGTCATTCATGCATGATGACTTGGTAGAACGCTTAGATGGTTTTGATGTCATCGTTAGAAAGGCAGAAAAGACAGGAAAAGTTGGACTCATTTCTGGTGGAGGTTCAGGACATGAACCAAGTCATGCTGGATTTGTAGGAGAAGGAATGTTGTCTGCTGCCATTTGTGGAGCAGTCTTCACTTCACCTACTCCGGACCAAATTTTAGAAGCCATCAAGGCGGCTGATGAAGGTGCTGGAGTTTTCATGGTCATCAAGAACTATTCTGGTGACATTATGAACTTTGAAATTGCACAAGAACTTGCTGAAATGGAAGGTATTGATGTAGCAAGCGTTGTAGTCGATGATGATATTGCTGTTGAAAATAGTCTCTATACCCAAGGTCGTCGAGGTGTTGCAGGTACTATTTTAGTCCATAAAATTTTGGGTAATGCGGCTCGTTCTGGTAAATCATTATCTGAAATGAAGGACTTGGCCGACAAACTTGTCTTAGAAATTAAAACAATTGGATTAGCTCTATCTGGCGCTACTGTTCCTGAAGTTGGGAAACCAGGATTTGTTCTAGAAGATGATGAATTTGAATATGGAGTTGGTATTCACGGTGAGCCAGGATATAAAAAAGAGAAAATGCAACCTTCCGCACAATTGGCCTCAGAATTGGTTGAAAAACTATCTGAAGGTTTCCAACTTAAAGCTGGTGAACGCTATGGCCTTCTCATCAATGGTTTAGGAAGCACTCCTCTTATGGAGCAATATGTATTTGCAAATGATGTGGCTAAATTACTCCATGAAAAAGGTGTTGAGTTGGCATTTAAGAAAATTGGAAACTATATGACCTCAATCGATATGGCTGGTTTGTCATTAACATTGATTCGATTGGCAGATGATGAGTGGTTGGATGCTCTAAATGCACCTGTTACTACTCCAGCTTGGTAAGACTCAAGGAGGAAATGTTGCATGAATGCTGAACAAGCTCTTGAATGGATGAAGCTTTTTAATGAAAAGATTCAAGAACAGAAAGATTATCTTAGTGAGCTAGACACCCCTATAGGAGATGGAGACCACGGTGGAAATATGGCGCGTGGCATGGCTGCAGTTATGGAAAACTTAGAAGGAAAGCAATTTGAGACCAGCAGTGATGTTTTTAAACTTGTCTCAATGCAACTACTGAGTAAGGTAGGCGGTGCTTCTGGTCCCTTGTATGGCTCTGCTTTTATGGGCATGGCCAAGGCTGATTCAAATTCGAAATTAGAAGAAATCTTACAAAGTGGTTTGGATATGATTGTCAAACGCGGGAAAGCAGAAGTTGGAGAAAAGACAATGGTTGATGTTTGGACTCCTGTTATTGCCGCCTTGTCTGATGGCCAGTTGACTCAAGAGGTTATTGATCAGGTAGTGAATGCTACCAAAGATTTACTTGCAACTAAAGGAAGGGCATCTTATGTAGGAGAACGTTCTCTTGGACATATTGATCCTGGATCATTCTCATCAGGATTACTCTTTACTGCTCTTTTAGAAACTGGGGTGGTTTAATGGGAAGTATTGGTCTTGTTATCGTTTCACATTCCAAACACATTGCAGAAGGTGTTGTTGAACTGATTAGTGAAGTAGCTAAAGATGTTCCGATTACTTATGTAGGAGGAACCGAAGATGGAGGAATTGGAACGAGTTTTGATCAAGTAGATAGGGTTGTTTCCGAAAATCCAGCAGATACTTTATTAGCCTTTTTTGACCTAGGTTCTGCTAAAATGAACTTAGAAATGGTGGCTGATTTCAGTGATAAGAGTATCAGGATCAATAGGGTTCCAATTGTAGAAGGTGCCTATACTGCAGCTGCTCTTCTTCAAGCTGGTGCAGAACTGTCAGTTATTCAAACACAGTTGTCGGAGCTTGAAATCAATAAATAAGGAATTTTACTATAACTCTTTTTATAGGTGGGCTATTGATTATCTCAACTATCAAAGTTTAATACTCAATGAAAATTAAAGAGCAAACTAGGAA
>NZ_VMLJ01000005.1:98171-115603 GCF_013276615.1 Streptococcus sp. 1621 | reverse complement strand
AGTTTGGGAATTTACCATTATTTTTAAGGAGACTAACTCATTTTAGCAAAGATAACTTGAAACTATCTAATCCTAAAGTTTGACTCTCATGAAACAGTCTACAAAGTGCAAAACCTCCTTAAAAAAACTTTAATTTATATGTAGGAGGCACAAAGGTCTATAGAAAATAGATAGGGATTAGAAACAAGGAAATAGCCCCTCCTGATTTCCCTCTTTAGACAGATTCCATCTATTTTTTATTAAAAATACTGTATTCTTATCTATTTCACACTTTTCTTCTATATAAAAAGTAAAATCATGCTATCAAATCAAGCTTAAAATTTTTTTAAAATTTTTAACAAAAACACTTGCAACCGTTTTCTATTTGTGCTATACTAAGCTCATAAAGGAAAACGTTTGCGTTTTTCTTGTCAATAAAACTTGTTATTCTTTAGGAGGAATACACTATGTCATCTAAATTCATGAAGAGCGCTGCTGTGCTTGGAACTGCTACACTTGCTAGCTTGCTTTTGGTAGCTTGCGGAAGCAAAACTGCTGATAAACCTGCTGATTCTGGTTCATCTGAAGCGAAAGAAATCACTCTTTACGTTGAGGACCAATACAAAGCTTATGCTGAAACAGTAGCTAAAGCTTATAAAGAACAATCAGGAACAACAGTTAACATCAAATCTGGTGACCAAATGGGTGGGCTTGACAAACTTTCTCTTGACAACCAATCAGGTCAAGCTCCTGACGTTATGATGGCTCCATACGACCGTGTAGGTAGCCTTGGTACTGACGGACAACTTTCAGAAGTGAAATTGAGCGACGGTGCTAAAACAGATGATAAAACTAAATCTCTTGTAACAGCTGCTGACGGTAAAGTTTACGGTGCTCCTGCCGTTATCGAGTCACTTGTTATGTACTACAACAAAGACTTGGTAAAAGAAGCTCCAAAAACATTTGCTGACTTGGAAAACCTTGCTAAAGATAGCAAATACGCATTCGCTGGAGAAGATGGAAAAACTTCTGCTTTCCTAGCTGACTGGACAAACTTCTACTTTGCATACGGACTTCTTGCTGGTAACGGCGGTTACGTATTCGGACAAAACGGTAAAGACGCTAAAGACATCGGTCTTGCAAACGACGGCGCTATCAAAGGTGTAGAATACGCTAAAACTTGGTATGAAAAATGGCCTAAAGGTATGCAAGATACGGAAGGAGCTGGAAACCTAATCCAAACTCAATTCCAAGAAGGTAAAACAGCTGCTATCATCGATGGACCTTGGAAAGCTCAAGCCTTCAAAGACGCTAAAGTAAACTACGGTGTTGCAACTATCCCAACTCTTCCAAACGGAAAAGACTACGCAGCATTTGGTGGTGGTAAAGCTTGGATCATCCCATCAAGCACTAAGAACCTTGAAGCTGCTCAAAAATTTGTAGACTTCCTTGTTTCAACTGAACAACAAAAAGCCTTCTACGATAAGACTAACGAAATCCCAGCGAATACTGAAGCTCGTTCATACGCTGAAGGTAAAAACGATGAGTTGACAACAGCTGTTATCAAACAATTCAAGAACGCTCAACCAATGCCAAACATCTCTCAAATGTCAGCAGTTTGGGACCCAGCTAAAACAATGTTGTTTGAAGCTGTAAGCGGTAAGAAAGATGCTAAAACAGCAGCTAACGATGCTGTAACATTGATCAAAGAAACAATCAAACAAAAATTTGGTGAATAAAAAATTTGTTCAAGGGGGGTGGAAATCAAATCCCCCTTTGAATTTATCAACAAAAACACAAATAGTTTAGGTTTTATGTAGAAACCAGTATCCTATGAAAGGAGTTATTATGGAAAAGCAACAACCTAGTAAAGCAGCCCTGCTGTCTATCATTCCTGGGTTAGGACAGATTTACAATAAACAAAAAGCCAAAGGTTTTATCTTCCTTGGTGTAACCATCGTATTTGTCCTCTACTTCCTAGCACTTGCAGCCCCTGAATTGAGCAATCTCATCACTCTTGGTGACAAGCCAGGTCGTGACAATTCCCTCTTTATGCTGATTCGTGGTGCCTTCCATTTAATCTTTGTAGTTGTTTATGTACTCTTTTATTTCGCAAATATCAAAGATGCTCATACAACTGCCAAACACATTAATAATGGTATTCCAGTAGCACTTACCTTTAAAGAAATGGTCAAAGGAATCTATGAAAATGGCTTCCCTTACCTCTTGATCATTCCATCTTATATTGCAATGACTTTTGCGATTATCTTCCCAGTTATCGTAACCTTGATGATCGCCTTTACCAACTACGACTTCCAACACTTGCCACCAAACAAATTGTTGGACTGGGTTGGTTTGACCAACTTTACAAACATTTGGAGCTTGAGTACCTTCCGTTCTGCCTTCGGTTCTGTTCTTTCTTGGACTATCATTTGGGCTTTATCTGCCTCAACTTTGCAGATCGTGATTGGTATCTTCACAGCTATCATTGCTAACCAACCATTTATCAAAGGAAAACGTATCTTCGGTGTTATTTTCCTTCTTCCTTGGGCTGTCCCAGCCTTCATCACTATCTTGACATTCTCAAATATGTTTAATGATAGTGTCGGCGCTATCAACACTCAAGTCTTGCCGATCTTTGCTAAATTCCTTCCTTTCCTTGATGGGGCTCTTATCCCTTGGAAAACAGACCCTACTTGGACAAAGGTTGCCTTGATTATGATGCAAGGTTGGCTTGGATTCCCATACATCTACGTTTTGACCTTGGGTATCTTGCAATCTATTCCTAACGACCTTTACGAAGCAGCTTATATTGACGGTGCCAATGCTTGGCAAAAATTCCGCAACATCACTTTCCCAATGATCTTGGCCGTTGCGGCACCTACTTTGATCAGTCAATACACCTTCAACTTTAACAACTTCTCTATCATGTACCTCTTCAATGGTGGAGGACCTGGTAGTGTCGGTGGAGGAGCTGGTTCAACAGATATCTTGATCTCATGGATCTACCGTTTGACAACAGGTACATCTCCTCAATACTCAATGGCGGCAGCTGTTACCTTGATTATCTCTATCATTGTCATCTCAATCTCTATGATCGCATTCAAGAAACTACACGCATTTGATATGGAGGACGTCTAAGATGAATAACTCAATTAAACTCAAACGTAGACTGACTCAAACCCTTACTTACCTTTACCTGATTGGTCTATCAATTGTCATTATCTATCCACTTTTGATTACCATCATGTCAGCCTTTAAAGCAGGTAACGTCTCAGCCTTTAAACTAGATACTAACATCGACCTCAATTTTGATAACTTTAAAGGCCTCTTCACTGAAACCTTGTACGGTACTTGGTACCTCAACACTTTGATTATCGCCTTGATTACCATGGCTGTTCAAACAAGTATCATCGTACTTGCTGGTTATGCTTACAGCCGTTACAACTTCTTGGCTCGTAAACAAAGTTTGGTCTTCTTCTTGATTATCCAAATGGTGCCAACTATGGCCGCTTTGACAGCCTTCTTCGTTATGGCGCTTATGTTGAACGCCCTTAACCACAGCTGGTTCCTCATCTTCCTCTACGTTGGTGGTGGTATCCCGATGAATGCTTGGCTCATGAAAGGCTACTTCGATACAGTGCCAATGTCTTTAGACGAATCTGCAAAACTAGACGGTGCAGGACACTTCCGCCGTTTCTGGCAAATTGTTCTTCCACTTGTTCGCCCAATGGTTGCCGTACAAGCTCTCTGGGCCTTCATGGGACCTTTTGGGGACTACATCCTCTCTAGTTTCTTGCTTCGTGAGAAAGAATACTTTACTGTTGCCGTAGGTCTCCAAACCTTCGTTAGCAATGTGAAAAACATGAAGATTGCCTACTTCTCAGCAGGTGCTATCCTCATCGCCCTTCCAATCTGTATTCTCTTCTTCTTCCTACAAAAGAACTTTGTTTCAGGACTTACAAGTGGTGGCGACAAGGGATAATATATCCCCGCCACCCTTTTTCATTTTATACTCTTCGAAAACCTCTTCAAACCACGTCAGCTTCCATCTGCAACCTCAAAGTTGTGCTTTGAGCAACCTGCGGCTAGCTTCCTAGTTTGCACTTTGATTTTCATTGAGTATTAGCGATTGTTACTGTAAATAACATCCTTACAACAAGCAATTTTTCTCCTAGACTTGAAATAAAGCACATTTCTCTATATAATAATACTCATATAGAAAACACCTTTTAGAAAGATACCTATGCTTCCATATCCATTTTCCTATTTTTCAAGTATTTGGGGATTTCGTAAGCCCCTGTCCAAACGTTTCGGACTCAACTGGTTCCAACTACTCTTTACCAGTATCTTCCTTATCAGCTTGTCTATGGTACCCATTGCCATTCAAAACAGCTCGCAGGAGACTTATCCGCTAGAAACCTTTATCGATAATGTCTATGAACCATTGACAGATGAGGTTGTCCAGGATCTCTCTGAGCATGCTGCAATTGTTGATGGTAAATTAACTTATACAGGAACAGCTAGTCAAGCCCCTTCTATTGTGATCGGTCCAAGCCCAAGTAAGGAGTTCCCGAAGGACTTGCAACTGCATTTCGATACGAATGAGCTCGTCATCAGCAAGGAAAATAAGGAACTGACCCGAGTCTCTTACCGAGTGATTGATACTGAGAGTTTCAAAAGCAAAGACAGCTTAACCCAAGCGATTTCTAAAGACTGGTACCAACAGAATCGTGTCTATATCAGTCTCTTCCTAGTTCTCGGTGCCAGCTTCCTCTTTGGTTTGAATTTCTTTATTGTCTCTCTAGGAGCTAGTCTTCTCCTTTATATCACTAAGAAATCACGCCTCTTTTCATTTAGAACCTTTAAAGAGTGCTATCATTTTATCTTGAACTGTTTAGGATTGCCAACTCTGATTACGCTTATTTTGGGATTATTTGGCCAAAATATGTCAAACCTCATCACTATACAAAACATTCTTTTTGTTCTGTATCTGGTCACTATCTTTTATAAAACACATTTCCGTGATCCAGATTACCATAAATAGGAGATTTTTATGCCCGTTACGATTAAAGACGTGGCCAAGGCTGCTGGTGTTTCGCCTTCAACCGTAACCCGTGTTATTCAAAATAAATCAACCATTAGCGACGAAACAAAAAAACGCGTTCGCAAGGCTATGAAGGAACTCAACTACCACCCCAACCTCAATGCTCGTAGCTTGGTAAGCAGTTATACCCAAGTTATTGGCTTGGTGCTTCCTGACGACTCAGATGCCTTCTATCAAAATCCTTTCTTCCCATCTGTTCTCCGTGGCATTGCCCAAGTCGCTTCTGAAAATCACTACGCCATTCAGATTGCGACAGGTAAAGATGCCAAAGAGCGTCTTAAAGCTATTTCTCAGATGGTCTATGGTAAGCGTGTAGATGGTTTGATTTTCCTCTATGCCCAAGAAGAGGACCCTTTGGTTAAGTTAGTAGCAGACGAGCAATTTCCTTTCCTTATCTTAGGTAAATCTCTATCTCCTTTCATTCCACTTGTCGATAATGACAATGTCCAAGCTGGTTTTGATGCGACAGAGTATTTCATCAAAAAAGGATGCAAGCGAATTGCCTTTATCGGAGGTACTAAGCGACTCTTCGTAACACAAGACCGTCTGACAGGTTACGAGCTAGCTCTAAAACAATACCAACTTCCTCTCGATACTAATCTGACTTACTTTGCTACTGAATTTCTTGAAGATAATGGTTATCGCTTTAGTAGACTTCTCTTCAAACACGATCCAAATATTGACGCTATTATTACCATTGATAGTCTCCTTGCTGCAGGGGTCTGTGATTACATCGCAAAACACCAACTGGATGTCCCTGTTCTCAGCTTCGACTCAGTCAATCCCAAGCTCAACTTGGCAGCCTATGTCGATATTAATAGCCTAGAACTTGGTCGAACATCATTTGAAACAATTCTTCAGATTATCAACGATGCTAAAAGCAATAAACAAATTTGTTACCGTCAGTTAATCGCCCACAAAATTATCGAAAAATAAAAACCAGCTCGCGCTGGTTTTTTTGGTCACTAATTTTCTGTTTCAACGAATCGTCCCAGAATATGAACATTCTCCGATACAGAGACAAAGGCTCCTGAGTCCACCTGTTTCATAATCTGTTTAAATTCATTAAACTCTGCACGTGTAATAACAGTGATTAAAACTGCCTTTCTCTCGTGATTGTAGGTTCCTTCTGCATCGTGGATCATGGTTGCTCCGCGGTGCAATTTTTTATGGATTTTCTCAATTACTTTATCTGGATGATTGGTCACAATCATAGCCTGCATGCGTTTTTGCTTAGTAAAGACAGCGTCTGTGACACGGCTAGAGACAAAGATGGTAATCATAGAGTAGAGAGCGTATTTCCAACCAAAGGTCAAGCCTGCTATCAGCATGATAGTCCCATTTACTAAGAAAGAAATACTACCGACATTCTTACCTGTTTTCTTGCGAATAGTCAAACTGACAATATCCGTCCCACCACTAGAGATATTGTTGCGAAGAGCAAAACCAATCCCCAAGCCCATGACAACGCCCCCAAAAAGGGCATTGATAATGGGATCCTCCGTCAAGGTTGCCACAGGGACAAACTGGATAAAGAAGGAACTCATGGATACCGTGATAAAGGTAAAGACGGTGAACTTATGGCCAATCTGATACCAAGCCAAGACCATCAAAGGGAAGTTAATAGCGTAAAAGGTTAGCGAAATCGGAATATGAAAACCAAACCAGTGATTACTCAAGGCAGAGATAATCTGTGCCAGACCTGTCGCACCACTCGAATACACATGCCCTGGTTGGAAAAAGAAATTGACTGCCACTGCTGATAAAAAACCATAGACCAGAGAAGCTGAAATCTTCTCATCATATTTTTCCCGAGAGATGCTTTGTAAGACACGTAAAATTTTTATCTGATAAGCAAAGCGGCGCAGATAATAGCGCCACCGCTTAATTCGTTTTGCTTGTTTCATCTTCTTCTACTTGTAAGCTGAGTTCCTCTAGTTGTTTGAGAGCGACTGTTGAAGGAGCTTGTGTCATTGGGTCACTTGCCTTGTTGTTCTTAGGAAAGGCAATGACTTCACGGATATTTTCTTCTCCTGCTAAGAGCATGACAAAACGATCAAGCCCTATAGCCAAACCACCGTGTGGTGGGAAACCATAGTCCATGGCTTCAAGAAGGAAACCAAACTGGTCATTTGCTTCTTCAGCTGAGAAACCAAGAGCCTTGAACATGCGTTCTTGAAGGTCTTTTTGGTTGATACGAAGACTACCACCACCAAGCTCATAACCGTTCAAGACAATATCGTAAGCAATGGCACGAACCTTAGCCAAATCACCTTCTAATTCGTGAGCAGTCTCTTCCTGTGGAAGTGTGAATGGATGGTGGGCGCTCATGTAGCGGCCTTCTTCTTCAGACCATTCAAACATCGGCCAGTCAACCACCCAAAGGAAGTTGAACTTATCATTATCAATCAAGCCAAGCTCTTTGGCAATACGTCCACGAAGGGCACCGAGAGTTGCATTGGCCACTTCAAGCGTATCCGCCACAAAGAGAACCAAGTCCTTGTCTTCAAGAGCAAGCGCTGCTGTCAATTCTTCTTGGATACCAGTCAAGAACTTGGCAACTGGTCCGTTTAATTCTCCATCAACCACCTTGACCCAAGCAAGACCTTTGGCACCATATTGTTTGGCTACTTCCGTCATCTTGTCGATGTCTTTACGTGAATAGTTGTCCGCAGCGCCTTTGACCACAATTGCTTTTACAGCAGGTGCTTCTGAAAAGACTTTAAAATCTACACCTTTGACCACTTCTGTCAAGTCCTGAAGCAACATGTCAAAACGAGTATCTGGCTTATCAGAACCGTAACGAGCCATAGCGTCATCATACTTCATACGCGGGAAAGGCAGAGTGACTTCGATGCCTTTAGTTTCTTTCATCACGCGTGCAATCAAGCCTTCTGTGATATCTTGGATTTCTTGCTCAGTAAGGAAAGACGTTTCCAAGTCGACCTGAGTGAACTCAGGCTGGCGGTCACCACGCAAGTCCTCGTCACGGAAACATTTGACGATTTGGTAGTAACGGTCAAAACCAGCATTCATCAACAATTGCTTAGTGATTTGTGGACTTTGAGGAAGAGCATAGAAATGCCCCTTATTAACACGAGATGGCACCAAATAATCACGCGCCCCTTCAGGCGTTGACTTAGAAAGGAATGGTGTCTCCACGTCGATAAACTCCAACTCATCCAAGTAATTACGGATAGAGTGGGTCACCTTAGCACGAAGTTTAAGATTTTCCAACATTTCTGGACGACGAAGGTCAAGGTAACGGTAACGCAAACGTGTATCGTCATTGGCCTCAATACCATCCTTAATCTCAAATGGTGTTGTCTTAGCTGTATTAAGCACTGTCAGAGCTGTCACGTTTAACTCAACTGCACCAGTTGGCAACTTATCATTGGCTTGCTCACGCGCAGCGACCTGACCAGTCACCTCGATAACAAATTCGCTACGAAGGCTTTCAGCTGTTGTCATAACCTCTGCAGAGACTTTTTCAGGGTTGATAACCAACTGCATGATTCCTTCACGGTCACGAAGATCGATAAAGATCAAACCACCAAGGTCACGACGACGGCCTACCCATCCTTTCAAGGTTATTTCTTGTCCGATGTGTTCCTCACGAACACGACCAGCATACATACTACGTTTCATTGTTTCTCTCCTCTTTTATTCTGTTACTATTTTACCATAAAAGCGCAGGCTCTTCATGAAAATCATCAGAAAAGTTTGCCAGTCTTTAAAAATTAACTCACATACAAAAATCCGATGAAGTTCACCGGACTCTTTTATTTTGAATTGTTGCCTGCTTTACGCTTTTCAGCGATTTCGGCTGCCTTTCGAGGCAAGACAATTTCCGTTATGTAAGCTGTCCCAAAACGCAAGACACCTGCAATAGGGGCAAAGACGACTACTAGATAGTTATAGAAGAAATCGCCCTTAAAGGCATAAGCTAGCGCCCCAATGATGAAAAATAGAACAACTGCTTGAATCACTGCTAATAAAATTACTCGTTTCATGTGACCTCCTGACTCTATTATAGCATGAGTATCATCAAAAAGCCGATTAAATTATTCAAAGCGTGGAGAGAAATACTGTAGACCAGACCTTTTCTGCTAATGTAAGCCAAACCCAAACTAAAACCAAGGCTAAAATAGACAAAAAATTGTTGCACATCACCTGGGAAATGAATCAAGGCAAACAGAAGACTAGATACCAGAAGGAAAATCAGAGTTTGTTTCCTATTGTCCTGCTTAGGAAAGAGATAGCGTGCCAACATCCCTCTAAAGATAAGTTCTTCCGTCAAAGGAGCAAAAATAACGACCGCAAAGAATGAGAAAAGTGGTTGAGACAAGGTCAAGTCTATCGCTATTTGCTGATTTACTGAAGGATCATTTGGCAAGAAAAACTGGACAACAAGAGATAAGAACCAAACCAAGACAGGAAGCCAAATAAATCGGTTGAAGCCACTCTTCTCAATACGAACAGGACCTTTCTGATACCATTTGTAAATGCCGTACACATAAACTCCAGCCAAGGCCACATAGAGCAAGGTCACAGCATAGGGTGAACCGCCTAAGGCAAGCGACGTAGTCGCGAGCACCTGAATGAAGCCATAGATGAATAAAAAGGATAGAATGGCTAGAAGAAACCAGCCAAGGTTTTTAAGTAGTTTCATAAAGTTCTCCTATCTTGCTTTATAGCTGTTTTTCAATACAAAGAGGTTTGCTATTCCTAACACAAGTACCCAGGCAAGTAACATACCAATATTAGAAAAAGATATTTCCCCACCTTTTTGATTTAAAAGATTTACAATAGGACCGACGAACGAGTAATCTAACACTTTCTGAGCCGTATCATTTTGAAGAGCAATTATAGGTAAAAAAGAGACAATTAACATAGGGAAGATACTATAAACTTGCGCTTTAGATTGAGTATCTGAAACCGCACCGATTAGAAGGTTGAGAAAAATAATACTAATCGTTGCTAGGAGCAAATAGATAACGTAGGCAACTAAATAACCAGATACATCTACTCTAAGATAGATGGGAAGTGCAATCATAGCAAGCAACATTATCAGAATAGGGAGAACGAGCATACTGAAAGTATATTCTGTTGCTGTCACACCACTTAGAATGAGTGATTTCAGATTTCGTTTTTCCTTATCTTCTGCCATCATAATCGATACCATATAACCACTTCCCATACTCAAGACCATGGTCAAACTCGTAGAGAGGAGAAACATACTCAATTCTCCATTCTTATTCATGAATTCATTATATAGAACAGCAATACCAAAAGGCATCAATAAAGTTGCTAACAAACTTGAATTGCTAATAAGAACTTGTACTCTTAACCATAGTAGGGCATTTAATTTTCTAAACATCTAACTTTTCTCCTGTCAATCTGATAAAGATTTCTTCTAGAGTTGGCTCACAAGAGTGAACCATCATCAAATCTGTCGTATCTAAATGTGGTAATTCTTCAAATGGAACGATCTGTTCTCGTCCATCATTATAAACCACACGTACTTTCTTATCCACATGGTACTTCTGGATAATATCTTGTGGACTTCCATACTCTATTAAGTTCCCCTTATTCAAAAGAGATAAGCGATCACAAAGCAGAGTTGCTTCATGCATATCATGCGTGGTCAGAAAGATAGTTGTCCCCGCCTGCTTTAACTCTTGAAGTAGGGTATGAATCATCTTAGATGTTGTAGGGTCTAAGCCACTGGTTGGCTCATCTAGAAAGAGAATCTTAGGAGCATTCAGAAGGGCACGAGCCAAGAACATTCGTTGTTTCATTCCAGTAGATAACTTTTCTGCAATAATATCTTTAGCATCTGCCAATCCAACCTGTTGGAGCACCTGATTTACTCTATCTGCCTTGAGACCATATAACTTAGCATAGATGAGAAGATTTTTATAAAGACTCATCTTTTCATAAAAACCACTGCCATCACTAACAATACCAATTTGTTCCAAATCATTTGAGGTTAAATCTTGAGAATTCTTGCCTAACAAAACTGTTTTACCTTGATCTGCAGCCAACTGACCTGTTAAGACATTGATCATGGTTGTTTTACCTGAGCCAGAAGGCCCAAGAAAACCAAAGATTTCACCCTCCTTAATCTCAAAAGAAATCTGATGAAGAGCTTTTTTGTTCCCAAAACTTTTGCTTACATTTTCAACACGAATCATAAAAACTCCTTTATTTGAAATAACGTTTCACCATAGGTAACTGCATCACATTGATATAAATATGGATTGCTCCGACAAACAAGAAGGCTAGTAACTGAATCTCTCCTGTCAGTAAAGAAAAGAGAGCAATCAGAAAGTACAAAGCTGGCAAGACATACTGATGTAATTGGAATAAAATCCGAAAACTCTGTTCCAAATTAGCCTGGCGCTCCCCTTCATCGCAAGAATTGACATAACCTAAGATATCCTTTGGCATAGAGAAAAATACCATATCAAACTGGCGAACAATCGCAATGGTTTTATAAAAATATTTTTGAGCATTAAAAGTCAACACTAATCCCAAAAAAGAAAGAGATAAGGTTAGATTGCTTCTATTTAGTATAACCACTTCACTTGCTGAAATGAAGAGAGCCAATAAAATCACTACACTTGCACTATTAAAAGCAATACTTCCAAACTCAAGATTCCGATACATTTGCACATAATAGCTTTCATTCAGATCATCATCCATTTCCTCTTGATACAAGGAATGAAATTTTCTGCTTTTCTTTAAGAAATTGAAAGTCAAAAAAAGACTAATGAAACCTAATACTAAACAAATAGCTGATATCCAAGGTATCAAGACTTTTACATCTAAAATAACTTCGTAGGATTCGGCACGTGCCTTAAACATCCCTACAAACATGCCCAAGAAGCCTCCAAAGACAACAGACATTAAAAATAACAAGACACCTTTCTTATTCTTTTTCATATTCATTCTCCTTTTTCACTCGCTAAATTGTTTGCTTTCTTTTCAATCCAGTCAACGACTGGGATGAGGGCAAAGTAGGCCCAAATAAATTGGTCACTGTAATAGAGATCAAACCATCCTAGATTTGTTCCAATTAGTAGACACACGCTGACTAATAAAGCTATGGCAACTACATAATAAATCACTTTATACTTGTTCATCATTTTTCTCCTTTTTCTTTAACCAGTTGAAAATGGACAAGAGGACTAAGTTAACCCAAAACAAATACTTACTTTCAACAAAATAGAACCAACCCAGTAATGTTCCAATCATAGCAAAAGCATTCACAATAAGGGCAAGAACACTCATACAATAAATCACTTTATACTTGTTCATCACTCGTCCTCCTCCAAGCGAAATACCGATTCGACTGTTTCGTTGAAAATTTGAGATATTTTCAGGGCAATGATAATGGACGGGGTGTATTCATCCCGTTCTAATAGACTGATAGTCTGTCTGGAAACCTCTGCTAGCTTGGCTAGTTCGGTTTGATTAAGGCCATCGCGAGCCCGCAACTCTTTTAGACGATTTTTTAGTTGCATGTCACACACCTACTCTCCGTCAAATTCAACGGCTTGGATATCCTCAATACGTTGCAACTTGATTTTTTCTTTTCCCGTCTTATCTACGTATCGTAGCTTGACCCATTCCTCATCAACATCCACAACTTCCCAAAAATTTGTTCCAAATAGTTCTCCAATGATTGTTGGTTTTTTTCCAATCATTTCTTGCAATAATCTCGACATTTCTGCGTTTCCTTTCTCTTTTCTTTCGATTACCTTTAACCTCTTCTCTATCCGCTTGATTTTCTTAGATTGACTCATATAAATCAAGACGAGAAAAGGAAACAAAATCCATACCCACATGTGGCTCCCTCCTATTTCTTAACTTGCTTATATTGTAACACATCTTTTTCTTTTTGACAAGCATATTTGTCAAAAAGTTTATGATTTTTGTCATTTTGCAAAAGAAAAAGGTCAGGAGTAGGTTCCTGACCAGTTTATCTATCATTAAAATCCTAGTTTTTCAAAGATTTCTGAGAAGTTTTGGCTGATTGTCTCAAGTGACACTTGCACTTCTTCTCGAGTTTGGTTGTTCTTGACTGTCACTTGTCCGCTTTCGACTTCGCTCTCTCCTAGGGTGATGAGGGTCTTAGACGCAAAGACATCGGCTGACTTGAACTGAGCTTTGAGTTTACGATTGAGGTAATCACGCTCTGCTTTGAAACCTTGTTGGCGAAGAGTCTGTACTAATTCCAAGGCCTTGACATTTGCTCCTTCTCCCAAAACTGCGATATAGACATCTAGGGCGTTTTCGATAGGGAGAGACACACCTTGCTTTTCAAGAATGAGAAGCAGGCGCTCTACACCAAGTCCAAAACCAAAGCCAGCAGTTTCAGGGCCTCCAAAGTAAGAAACCAAACCATCGTAACGACCACCCGCACAGACGGTCAGGTCATTGCCCTCAATCTCAGTGATAAACTCGAAAATGGTGTGGTTGTAGTAGTCCAGACCACGCACCATATTGGTATCGATGATATAGTCTACACCCAGATTTTCCAACATCTGACGCACAGCATCAAAATGAGCTTGGCTTTCTTCATCAAGGAAATCCAAGATAGAAGGTGCATTCTCCACTGCCACCTTGTCTTCTTTTTCCTTAGAGTCCAAGACACGGAGAGGATTTTCCTCCAAACGACGTTGGCTATCCTTGGACAAGGTCTCCTTGAGCGGTGTCAAATAGTCAATCAAGGCTTGACGGTAGGCCGCACGACTCTCAGGATTCCCAAGAGTGTTGAGGTGCAATTTGACACCTTGGATGCCAATTTCTTTCAGGAAGTGGGCTGCCATAGCGATGGTTTCCACATCGGTAGCTGGATTGCTAGATCCAAAACACTCAACACCAATCTGGTGGAACTGGCGCAAACGCCCTGCCTGTGGACGCTCATAGCGGAACATAGGGCCCATGTAGTAGAACTTACTTGGCTTTTGCACTTCTGGGGCGAAGAGTTTATTTTCCACGTAGGAACGGACAACAGGCGCAGTTCCTTCTGGACGGAGGGTAATATGGCGGTCACCCTTGTCATAGAAATCGTACATTTCCTTGGTTACGATATCCGTTGTATCTCCGACAGAACGGCTGATAACCTCGTAATGCTCAAAAATAGGCGTGCGCACTTCTGCATAGTTATAGCGCTTGAAAATTTCACGGGCAAAGCCCTCAACGTACTGCCATTTGGCAGATTCAGCAGGTAAAATATCCTGCGTTCCTTTTGGTTTTTGTAATTTCATAGGGAATCCTCTTTAAACTTAATAGTCTTATTTTACCATAAATAGAGGGATTAAAACAGTGAGAACAAAATTAGGATTTATACTCAATGAAAATCAAAAAGCAAACTAGGAAGTTAGCCGCAGGTTGCTCAAAACAATGTTTTGAAGTTGTGGATAGAACTGACGAAGTCAGTAACCATATCTACGGTAAGGCGACACTGACGTGGTTTGAAGAGATTTTCGAAGAGTATTAGATATCATTTTTGAGATTAAGAATCGTCAAAAGAATAGCTAGCAAGGAAAGACCAACAAATAGCATCCAAGTCAACTGTATATTCCATACAGCTACAAGTGAAAAACAGGCTGTTCCCACAGGTATGGATAAGGTGAACAATAAACCTAAAAAATTACTGGTACGAGCTAGAACCTCTGGAGCTAGATTTTTCAGGAGCATGGCACTAATCTTTGGTTGAACTTTACCAGACACATACAGAGTTGAACAGAGAAATAGTAAACCAAGTACGACTTGATTGAATAAATTAGCTAGACCAACTAGACTGAGTCCTACGGTCACCCACATCATCAATCTAGGCAAGGACTGCTTCCCAAAATAATCATTGCCCGTAAGGCTACTGATGATGATTGCTACTAAAGCACAGACTTGACTGATAAATAGTGCCTCTGTATAAGAAAAATTCAAGAGAGAATGGCTCAAAAAGAAGATATTATAAATTCCACCCAAAGCGCCACCCAAGGCATTGATAAGCAAGACAGCAAAGAGCATAAAACCAAAGTTTTTCTGTCCACTTTTAAGAAAAACGAGACGTAAATTTCGGTAAATCGTTAGGAACTGGTCTTTGATAGGAAGCTTCTCATTTTTTAGTGATTCACCATCAGCAGATGAAATTGATATACTCAATTTGCTTCTTCCTAAAAAGAGAACAGAAGCTGATACGAGGAAAAAACAGGCATTGATTCCCGCAACAAGGGAAAAATTGTTGACCGATAGCCCTAAGAGCCAGACTCCGAAAGATTGACCCCCAATAGCTGAAATATAGGTGATGAACTGTGAAAAAGAGTAAGCCTCCATCAAATCATTTTCAGCTACTTTTTCCTTAATAAGAGGCATGCGCAAACCACCAGCAAAATCACTGATGACATCACTAATGACATTGATCAAACACAGGCTAGAAAAGGCAAAGAGACTAGCTTGCTGAACAACTAGGGCTGCTAGAAAAAATAAAACCGCCTGAAACAAACCGCTATAGACCATCCATTTGACCTTGTCCCTCGTGTAATCTGCCCGAATCCCTACAAAAACTGTAAAGAGAGTCGGAAGAATCATGACAATATTCGCCATAGCAACAGCAAAGGAGGCTTGCGGCAAGGTCGATGCATAGACGATAAATACCAGGTTGAAAATCGAAGCACCAAAAGCATTGAAGAATCGTGACAAAGTCAAGAATCGATAAGCTTGATTTCTAAACAATAGTTTCATAGGTAATCTCCCTTCTTGTTCGAAGTTTTATGTGAAGTATGACTATAGTATAGCACTTAGAAATTTTAGAGGAAAAACTTTTGAATATATGCAACAAATGAAATGAGCAAAAAGAAACGATAGAATTTCTCCAGTGACACGAGAGAGCCCAATAGTTCTATCGCTTCAAATTTCAAATAATTTTCTTAGTTTGCAGATATTCAACAATCGATCGTTTTTCTATAGTATTCGGCAGATTTGTTACAGCCAAGCATCTCAAAAATACGGACAGCATCTTCCATCTTTTTTTGTCCTTCCTTGACTCTGCCTTGCTTGCTATCAAGGAGACCTTCCGCCCACAAATAGACAATTCGGAAGTAGGTCTCATTTTCCTTGTAGAAATGCTCTTCGATAACACGTTTAAAATAATGGGCATTAGTAAATTCTTCACACTCAATGCTAGCTAAAAAACCATTCAATAGTATAGTGTGAAAAAGGTTTCGATTGCCAGACATTTCCATTAGAAAATCAGATTTTCGGACCATTTCTCGTACATATCTAGTAAAAAGAGAAACAGATAAAAATGGTGAACTGACTGAAAATAAATTGAGTTCATAGATCCCCCAAATCTCGGTAGAAAACAAATAATCATGAAGGACTTTCCCTTCCTCTGCTGTTAACTCTACCCCTTCATCCATGCCCTTCATATAAGACTTGATCATAATGGCATTTAGAATATGTTTCTGTTTGTTTTGAGAATGGGCATGCTTTTGATACTCCTTGCGATACAAGTCCTCAAGCGGAGCTATATTCTTTGGATCCAAGACATCTATGATTTCTTTTCTCAACTCAGAATCTGTATCATACTGAAAACCTCTCGCCAGAAAGAGAATTTCCTCTACACTGGCAGATATATTTTCTAGGGCAAATAAAAACTTTTCCACCGAAAGCTCACTCTGACCTGTTTCAAATCGGGACAACATAGACGGCGAAAATTGTCCCCCAGTTGCTTGTCTCAGCGAGATATTTCTTGACTCTCGTAATTGTCTAAAGACTTTTCCAATCTGCTCCATAGGCTTCCCCTTGATTCCGTATTTTCTTCATTTTATCATATTTTTCAGAAAATTCATCAAAAACTTGCCAAATTGTCAGAATTATGAGAAAATAGAGGATATTTATCACGTGGAGGGACTGTAATGAGAGAGGATATCAAAATCAATGACCGCGCTTTAGCCTTGCAAGACCAAATTATCGAAAAACTAGAGAAGGTTTTTGATACAGATGTGGAATTGGATGTTTACAATCTAGGACTGATTTATGAAATCAATCTGGATGAAACGGGTCTCTGCAAGATTGTTATGACCTTCACCGACACTGCCTGCGATTGTGCCGAAAGCTTGCCTATTGAAATCGTTGCAGGTCTGAAACAAATCGAGGGTATCGAAGATGTCAAGGTTGAAGTTACCTGGTCGCCTGCTTGGAAGATCACACGAATCAGTCGCTACGGCCGTATTGCCCTTGGACTGCCACCTCGTTAAGCAGGCAAATCACTTTTGAAGATGAAAAAGAGCAAGCCGAAGTTGGCTTGCTTTTTGATACTCAATGAAAATCA
>NZ_VMLJ01000005.1:81909-98162 GCF_013276615.1 Streptococcus sp. 1621 | reverse complement strand
ATACCTACGGCAAGGCGACATTGACGTGGTTTGAAGAGATTTTCGAAGAGTATGAGTTTATTTTTTACCTGACTTGTCCATATTCCAGAAGTCTGTCACAGCTCCGCGTGAAGCAGATGATACGATATGGGCATATTTACCGAGGACACCACGACTGTAAAGCGGTGGCAAGGTTGTTTCTGCCTTGCGTTTTTCAAGTTCTTCTTCAGATACGGCCATGGAAATTTCTTTGGTATCTTGGTCAACCGTAACGATATCGCCTGTACGAAGGTAGGCAATCGGTCCACCATCCTGAGCTTCAGGAGCGATATGTCCAACAACCAGACCATAAGTCCCACCAGAGAAACGACCATCCGTCAAGAGGGCAACCTTGTCTCCTTGACCTTTACCAACGATCATTGATGAAAGTGACAGCATCTCAGGCATACCAGGACCACCCTTAGGTCCAACGAAACGAACAACAACTACATCGCCATCAACGATTTCATCTGTCAGAACGGCCTGAATAGCATCTTCTTCTGAGTCAAAGACCTTAGCTGGCCCAACGTGACGACGTACTTTAACACCTGATACTTTAGCAACCGCACCATCAGGGGCAAGGTTTCCGTTCAAGATGATAAGTGGACCATCTGCACGTTTTGGATTTTCAAGTGGCATGATGACTTTTTGACCTGGTGTAAGGTCTGCAAAGTCAGCCAAGTTTTCAGCTACAGTCTTACCAGTACATGTGATGCGATCTCCATGAAGGAAACCATTTGCCAAGAGATATCTCATAACCGCAGGCACACCACCGACTTCGTAGAGGTCTTGGAAGACATACTGACCAGATGGTTTCAAGTCGGCCAAGTGAGGCACACGCTCTTGGATCGTATTGAAGTCCTCAAGTGACAAGTCAACATTGGCAGCATGGGCAATGGCAAGCAAGTGAAGAGTGGCGTTTGTAGAACCACCGAGAGCCATAGTCACAGTGATGGCATCTTCAAAGGCTTCACGAGTCAAGATGTCTGATGGTTTGAGACCAAGTTCCAACATCTTAACAACAGCACGTCCTGCTGCTTCGATGTCTTCTTTCTTATCAGCTGATTCAGCTGGGTGAGATGAAGAACCTGGCAAACTCATACCCAAAACTTCGATAGCAGTCGCCATGGTATTAGCAGTATACATACCACCACAGCCACCAGGGCCAGGGCAGGCATTACATTCAAGACGTTTTACGTCCTCAGCTGTCATATCACCGTGGTTCCATTTTCCGATACCCTCAAAAACAGAAACCAAGTCAATGTCTTTGCCATCAAGATTTCCCGGTGCAATAGTTCCACCATAAGCGAAAATAGCTGGGATATCCATATTAGCAATGGCAATCATAGAACCAGGCATGTTCTTGTCACAGCCACCGATAGCAACAAAGGCATCGACGTTATGACCACCCATAGCCGCCTCAATGGAATCCGCAATAATATCACGAGATGTCAAAGAGAAACGCATACCAGGCGTTCCCATGGCAATCCCGTCCGCTACGGTAATTGTCCCAAACTGCACAGGCCAAGCGCCTGCAGATTTGACACCTTCTTTAGCCAGTTTCCCGAAATCATGCAAGTGAATGTTACATGGTGTATTTTCCGCCCAAGTCGAAATCACTCCCACAATCGGTGTTTCAAAGTCCTTATCTGTCATACCAGTCGCACGAAGCATAGCACGGTTTGGTGATTTTACCATACTGTCATAAATGCTACTGCGGTGACGTTTATCTAATTCAGTCATTTGTTCCCTCCCATTTCAGTTTTTACTATTATAGCACATTTTAAAAGCAATGAACAGAAGAAAATTCTTGAATTTTCAGAAAATTCTATATACATATGAAATATTTAAAACTAAAAACAACAAAGCGGATTAGTGCACTTTCTGATGACCAGAATATGCTTTTTAATCCGCTTTCTTTAAATAACGTACTGTAATTGTTACAAAAATTCTTTCAGAACAGTGTATTTAACATCTATCTTGCATTATAAATTTCTAGAACCTTCTCTTTTATATTCGATTCACTCAAACCATATTCATTAAGAAGATAATCCATTTTCCCTACTTGACCGAATCTTTCTTGAACACCCATCCGATGAATTTTTGTTATTCCATCATCAGAGAATAATTCACATAAAGCACTGCCAATTCCACCTATCTGATTGTGGTTTTCTACAGTAAATATAGTTTTTCCACTTAACATTGTTTTTATCTGTTCTGGTATCGGTTTGATTCTAAATAAATCTATCACACCTACTGAATAACCTAATTTAGACAGTTCATCTGCAACTCGAATACTTGGAGCAACCATTATACCAGAAGCAACGATTACAACATCTTCACCATGTCTTAACTCAATGTAGCCTTTAGAAAAATCTTCTCCACCTTGATATACAGCCTCTGGAGCTTTTCTAATTGTTCGAATATATTTCAGTCCTTTTAAGTCTAATGTCTGGTTCAATATTTCACGAAATTGGATATCATCAGTTGCTTCAAAAATGATCGATTTAGGAATTAAACGTAACAATCCAATTTCTTCAAATGGCATATGTGTACCACCATTCATTTCTGCAGTTACTCCTGCATCTGATCCAATCACAGTGGCATCCAATTGTGCGTATCCAAGAGAAATAAATAATTGATCAAATACTCTTCGTGAAGCAAAAGGACCAAATGTATGAAGATAGGGTCTAAACCCCTGAATAGATAAACCTGCTGCAAGCCCGACCATTTCTGCTTCCATAATCCCAACATTCACATAACGGTCTCCGAAGTCCTTTTCAAGATTATTAGTAGCCATCGAACTTGACAAATCGGCTTCTAAGACTACTATATCAGAATAACTTTGATTAGCCTCTAAAAGGAAGTCTCTATATACATGCCGTAATTCTTTCGTACTTCTCATCATTCTGTTTCCTCCAATTCCTGACTTAATCTTTCTACAACTGAAGTTAACATTTGTTTCTCCTCTACAGTAGGGCGAAGATGATGATTGGATTTCATTTCTTCCAGCTCTCGAACTCCTTGACCTTTAATAGTGTCTAATACAATACACTTAGGGGATGAATTATTTGACTGTTTTAATTGGATAATCCCTTCATAAATTTCTCTAATATCTGAACCATTGACCCTAATGGATTCAAATCCAAATGATGAGAATTTTTCTACAAAATCACCTGGATTACAAATATCCTTTGTAAAACCATCTAATTGTTTTTTGTTATCGTCTACAAATACAATTAAATTAGATAACTGTTGATGAGAAGCAAACTGTATAGCCTCCCAACATTGTCCCTCATTTAACTCACCATCTCCAACAATAGCATAGGTATAAAAGGGACTTTTTCTTATTCTCTGACCATATGCAAGTCCGGTTGCAACACTAATTCCTTGTCCTAAAGAGCCCGTTGTCATATCTATGCCTGGCGTTAGATTTCTATCAGGATGAGACGGTAATTTGGTTCCATTTGTATTTAAAGAATATAAGAATTCTTTGTCAAAGAAACCATTCAAATAGAGTGTACTGTATAGAGCTGGTCCTCCGTGACCTTTTGATAATATGAAATAATCTCTATCTCGCGATGCAAATATTTCTGGAGTCATTGGCATTATTTCACCATAAAGCACTGCTAGAACTTCTACGATAGACAGGCTCCCTCCATAATGACCAAATCCAAGATGATTCAAGGTTTCAAGAGTATTTAATCGGATGTTAGTCGCAAATTTTCTTAACTCATCTTCTCTATTTTTACTTAAAATCATCCCTTATTCCTCCTTTACAGATGGCTTTTTAATAAAGGATACTCCAAACATAACTGCTAAAATAAGAACAAGACCAATCACAATGCCTGCTTGTGAGCCAAATTGATTTAACATTCCTAAAATAATTCCTGATAGACCAAAATCTGCATCTGAGAAAGTTGATCCTTGGAAACCAAGTCCTCCCAAAACTGGCATTAAAAAGACTGGAAGAAAACTGATTAAAATACCTTGTAAAAATGCTCCAATAGTGGCTCCACGAACACCACCAGATGCATTCCCAATAACACCTGCAGTCGCTCCACAGAAGAAATGAGGCACAACGCCTGGTAAGATAACAACCGTTCCTGAAGCAATCATAATTGCCATACTTACTAAACCACCAACAAAACTAGAGATAAATCCAATTAGAACTGCATTGGGTGCATAAGTATAAACAATCGGACAATCCAAAGCAGGTTTTGAATTAGGTACAAGACGCTCTGAAATACCTTTAAAGGCTGGAACAATTTCACCCAAAATAAGGCGAACACCTGCTAAAATAACAAATACACCTGCTGCAAATTGACCTGCTAATTGTAAAGCATAAACTAGACCACTTGTACCACTACTGATTTCTTTTTCTATATATTCTGACCCTGCAAAGATAGCTACAATAATATAAATAACTGCCATGGATAAAGTAATACTAACAGTACTATCACGTAAAAAAGCTAGACTCTTTGGAAATTTAATGTCCTCTGTTGATTTTGATTTGTCACCGATAAGGCTACCAGTAAAACCACTCAACCAATATCCCAAAGAACTGAAATGACCTAAAGCCACCTTGTCATTTCCAGTTAATTGAACCATATATTTTTGCACAAATGCTGGGGAAATACTCATAATAATACCGAGTGCTAATCCTCCTAGTAAGATAAGAGGCAAACTTGTAAAGCCAGCAACTGATAAAATGACTGCAATCATACACGCCATATATAGAGTGTGGTGCCCTGTTAAAAAGATATATTTGAATCGAGTAAAACGAGCAATTAAGATATTGAATACCATACCTGCAAACATAATCATTGCAGTAGCTGAGCCATATGTTGTTAAAGCTACAGCTACAATTGCTTCATTATTCGGCACAACGCCAGATAAATGAAAAGCATGCTCAAACATGGTACCAAATGGATTTAAAGAATTTTGTACAATTCCTGCACCACCAGATACAACTAAGAAACCAACAAAGGTCTTAATTCCACCTTTAATAATATCAGGTAATTTCTTCTTCTGAAGAACTAATCCTAAGATTGCAATTAAAGCTACTAAAATAGCTGGTGTACTAACAATATCCAATATGAACTTCATCATGACGCTAGCCTCCTATATAAGTCCTTTTTCTTCACAAAGTTTAGTAATTAATTCTCGTAGTTCATCCATATCAATAATACTATTTAAGATACGAACATCTCCAAGATGACTAGCTGAATCAGCTAGATCACGACCAACAATCCAAATATCAGCAGCATTTGGATCTGCTCCACCTAAATCATAGTGTTCAACTTCTACATCTGAAACATTCAAATCACTCAATACAGATTCAATATTCATCTGTACCATAAAACTTGAACCTAATCCTGAACCACAAGCTGTACCAATTTTTAACATTATTTAATCCTCCTGTTTAATTATCATTTCAATGTCATCATAGTTTTTTGATGATATTAAAGTTTGAACATGATTTTTATCTCTTAAAATTGTTGTTAAATGTGACAAAGCCTTTAAATGACTTTCATTATCAATGGCTGCAATACAAATCAACAATCTTACCTCTTGTTCTGGATTATCCAATAAATAAATCGGTTCTTCCAAAACTAACATTGACATTCCTATTTCATTCACACCTTCATCTGGCCGAGCGTGAGGAATTGCTACTCCCTTCCCTAAATTAATAAAAGGTCCAAACTCTTCTACTTTTTGAATCATTGCCTCAGGGTAGTTCTCAGTTATCTTATCTTGATCCAAAAGCGGTTTAGCTGCTAAACGAATCGCCTCCTTCCATCCTAATTTTTGCGAACTCACCTGATAGGTTTCTTTGGTAATAAGTTGTTCTAGCACTGGTACAATTTCCTTTCTATCATTTTTTTGATAAAGATAATTCTTTAACGCCAATCTTAATTCCAATTCTTGTGTAATAATTCCATATCTTTTGACAATATTCAGGATTTGTTCAATCTCAAAATCCCCATACTCTAAATTCGGAAAATCTTTTAACACTAGTTCTACTAGTTGTATTGCTTGCTCTTCAGTCATCATAACCGAAACTAGATAATTTGGCTTTTCTGTCTCCACCTTTATGGTAGAAAAAACCATATCATAGTCACTACTAGTTTTCGCCTGTAAATCATCAATCTTTGAGGTTCCTATGAACTCAATTTGAGGAAATAATGCTAATAGATTCTCTTTTAACATCAATGAAGAACTAACACCATTAGGACAAATGATTGCTGCTTTATACCATTTTTGAGGCAAAGTATCTGCTTTCTTTAAATAACCTCCGAAATGGATAACAAAATATGCTGTTTCACTATCAGGTATGGGCTTGTCAATAGCGTCCATCAAGGGAGTCAAAGAATCTTTTACTAGTTCAAATAAATCAGGATAATGTTCTTTAACATGCAACACATATTCATTTGAACTAGGTAGACCGAACTTTAATCTATAGTAAGCCGGTATAAGATGGCGACGAAGATTTTCTCTCAATCCTTCCCTTTGTTTAAAATGTAACAAAGAAATATCTTCCATTCTACTTATAATAGCCTCTGTTAATTGATTAAAGTAAACCGGAGCAACATCTACTTCACCTTCAAAGCAACTTGATAATAAAACGGTGATATAGCGATAATCATCCTCAGAAAACACCGTATCTATAATTCCCAAATCAACCACTGTATCCAATAAAATAGTGGTTATATCTTGAATAACAGGAGATACTAATGTCTCTGAAAGACCTACTCTTTCAACATCCCTTTGATACCTACACAGAATGAATACTAAACCGAAAAGGCAAACTTTTAATTGATTAACAATAGGTACTAGCTGTAGCTTCTCATAATAATCTTTAACTACCTGATTTATCAAATCATAAGTTAATGAATACCCCCAACTGGATAAAACATAATCCAAACCCCAAATTCCTATGGAGGATTCCAGCAACTCACTAACCATTTGAAAAGCTAAACGGTGCTTATTCCACTCTGAACCGTGTAAAGTATAACCTTTTGCTCTACTGTACCCTAGCTCCAAATCATTATCTAACATAATCTTTCTTAATGATTGAATATCAGATAAGGTTGTATTCTTACTTACTTTCAAAAAGTCTTGGTAATGATTATTCGATATAAAATCTAATCGGCAAAAAGTGTAAAGATAGATCAAAGCTAAGCGAGTCGACTTTGGTAAAACCAATTCATCCGACTTAATAATATCTGTCAAAGACTGCTTCGTACGATTTGATAAACTATAGCGACCTTGCTTTTTATCCAGCACTATCCCTTTATTAGCTAGATAAGGCACTAAATAATCTATTCCTTCTTTGACTTCCTTTATAGGTAAGCTCCCTTAACAGATAATTCATATAATGATAGCTCACAATGATCCATCAAAGTCATCAAAATAACTAGTGCTCTATAATCAAACATTTCTCTTCCTTTCTAACTACAATTATAGTGTAAAAGTTATAAGAATAAAAGAGTATTTGAGCACAATATAATCTCACCTTTTAAAAGAAATTATTGGGCTGAAAGTTTTTAGTGATTATTTTTCTACTTTTTCTTGAATTTATAAATTAAAGCGATATTATTTAGATATCAAATAATGGGAGGTCATTCTTATGACTGAAAAACTAATCAATTCAAAACCAAATGGTGTATTCGCATTGATTCTCATTGAGTTGACGCTCGTACTTGGTGTCTTTATATTTATAATGGGTGTTGGTTCGGAAAACATTTTTGGAATTATTATCGGACCTTTACTAATCGTAATTGCAGCGCTAACTCATGCTGGTTTAAAAGTTGTCAAACCTCAGGAGGCTCTGGTTCTGACACTCTTTGGTAACTATACAGGTACCATCAAAGAACCTGGCTTTTACTTTGTCAATCCCTTCAGCGTAGCAGTCAACCCTGCAAACCACACTCGACTTGGACAAAGTGGTGATGTTAGCACAAAATCTCCTTTTTTAGGAGCTAAATCATCAAATGGCAATGATGTAAATCTTGAAATTGGCAAGAAACAGATTTCCCTCAAAGTCATGACCTTGAGCAATTCTCGTCAAAAAATCAATGATTGCTTAGGAAACCCTGTAGAAATCGGTATCGCGGTAACTTGGAGAGTTGTCGATACCGCTAAGGCAGTCTTCAACGTTGATAACTACAAAGAATATCTTTCATTGCAATGTGATAGCGCCCTCCGTAATATTGTCCGCATCTATCCTTACGATGTGTCTCCTAATGTGGATACTACGGGTGACGGGCAAGCAGATGAAGGTAGTCTCCGTGGCTCTAGCGAAATTGTTGCTAACCGTATTCGTGAAGAAATCCAAAGTCGTGTTGAGGATGCTGGCTTGGAAATCCTTGAAGCACGTATCACTTACCTAGCTTATGCTCCAGAAATTGCTGCCGTTATGCTTCAACGCCAACAAGCATCTGCCATTATTGATGCACGGAAGATGATTGTAGATGGTGCTGTAGGAATGGTTGAAATGGCACTAGAACGGCTCAATGAAGGGGAATTGGTAGAACTTGACGAAGAACGAAAAGCTGCCATGGTTTCAAATCTCCTTGTCGTTCTTTGTGGCAATCATGATGCACAACCAATTGTCAACACAGGAAGTCTTTACTAAAGATGGCTGAAGCTAAAAAAAAGCAGATCCCCCTTCGACTCTCAACAAAGTTATACGCTGCACTCGCATCATGGGCAGAAGACGACTTTCGTTCAGTCAATGGGCAAATCGAATATCTCCTCACAGAGTGTGTCAAGCAACGGAAGAAAGACGGAAAATACGTATCAGAAACCATTGACGAACCATTTGAGATTGATATTTAACATCTTCTCCTGTCCGACTTGTCAGACAGGAGAATTTTTTCATCTTTTTTTGTCAAGTAACTTTACTTTACAAAAAAAATGTGTTATCCTAGTATGGTTGATGAAAATCAGTAGATTGAATCGAATATAAATACCTAAAGGAGAAATCAAAATGGCAGTACCTGCACGTCGCACTTCAAAAGCGAAGAAAAACAAACGTCGTACACACTACAAAGTAACAGCTCCATCTGTAAACTTTGACGAAACTACTGGAGATTACTCACGTTCTCACCGTGTATCACTTAAAGGATACTACAAAGGACGTAAAATCGCTAAAGCTGCATCAGCTGAATAATAGAAGGGAGATACCATGCGCGTAAATATTACACTTGAACACAAAGAATCTGGTGAACGCTTGTACCTTACTTCTAAAAACAAACGTAATACTCCAGACCGTCTTCAATTGAAGAAATACTCACCAAAACTTCGCAAACACGTTGTGTTTACAGAAGTGAAGTAAGCATTCAATACGAATCAATACAGAAGAAAAACGCTTGATCAGCGTTTTTTCTTTTTGTTAATTATCTTATATTTCAATTCAAACTCTACTCGTCCTACAATCTTTTTTGTAAAACTGATTTGATTCAGGTAATTTTAGGACTCTACTTAACCAATGTCATCATTGTTTACCTATATTATACCTGATATGCAAAATGGAAATTGGTAACACGGGTTCTAATTTCAGTAAAATGGACTCAAACCACAAACACACTCTGAGGAAATATAAAAATAAAAACTTGAAATATTGGGTGTTATATGTTAGAATGAACTTACAATGTGAGTAAAGTTACAGCATATGTAACTAAAAAGCCCCACCGTGCCACCGATGGGGTTTTTTGCTACCCTCTTAAAGGGTTAACCATTACTTCTTACGTTTCTTAAGCCATAACTTGAAAAGCTCAGATAACACGTTAATAAGTAACGGAGCTAGAAACACTGTGAGTAAAGTTTCTAACATATGTAACACCTCCCTTCATTAAATTGAGGGGGCCAAAACATTATATCATACCAGATTTATATCATCAACATCACTTAATTATTGGAATAGATAGACTTAGATACACAAATAACCTTACTAACAAATCTCTATACAAACCCAGAAATCAACGTTTTAAGACAAAGCAAAAAGCCCACTGTTGTAGGCTTCTTACAATATAAAGTCTTATCTTAAAGCATTTTGTTGTAGAATTCAACGACAAGTGCTTCGTTGATTTCTGGGTTGATTTCGTCGCGTTCTGGCAAGCGAGTCAATGAACCTTCCAATTTTTCAGCATCGAATGATACGAATGCTGGACGTCCAAGAGTAGCTTCTACTGCTTCAAGGATAGCTGGAACTTTCAATGATTTTTCACGAACTGAGATCACTTGACCTGGAGTTACGCGGTATGATGGGATATCAACACGTTTTCCGTCAACAAGGATGTGACCGTGGTTTACGAATTGACGAGCTTGACGACGAGTAGTCGCAAGACCAAGACGGTAAACAACGTTATCCAAACGACGTTCCAAAAGAAGCATGAAGTTGAAACCTAGGATTCCGCCTTTGATTTTTGTAGCTTGTACGAACAAGTTACGGAATTGTTTTTCACCTACACCGTAAGTGAAACGAAGTTTTTGTTTTTCAGCCAATTGCAAACCGTATTCTGACAATTTAGAACGGTTGTTTGGTCCGTGTTGTCCTGGTACGTAGTTACGACGTGCCAATTCTTTACCTGTACCTGTAAGTGAAAGGCCAAGGCGACGAGCTTGTTTCCAAGATGGTCCTGTATAACGTGACATGTAAATGTCCTCCTGATATAAATAATATTTCGGTGGAAATAGTCACTTAGAAAGCCCTGATTCGTGCAGATGCCCTTCGCCTAAACAGCCAAGGTTACTTATCATAAGACACCTGTTGACGAGCTTCATGCTTTCCTGCTGATATTTCGCACAAAATCCATTCTACCATGAATGGCTAGATTTGTAAAGGGGTTTTAAGCTTTATTTTCATTGCCAGAGAGGTTAAGAAGGAGGGTAAAGGTGCTTCCGAGGCCGTACTGACTGCTGACTGTGATTTCCCCACCCAATTGATGAGCCAATTCACGCGCAATCGCAAGCCCTAAGCCATGCCCACCTGTCTTCATGTTACGTGAAGTTTCGACACGATAAAGGCGTTTGAAAATATTCTCCAAGTCCTCTGGGGCAATCCCCTGTCCTTCATCGGTCACACTGATTGAAAGCTGGTTCTTCTCCAGCTTAGCCACCACTTCCAGTTTGGTTCCTGGTGCTGAGTATTTAAAAGCGTTATTGACCAGATTCACCAAGATACGAGAAAGTTTGGCATAATCTCCCTCAATCCGGGCAGACTCTGGGATTACCTGCAAATGGACATCTCGCTCCTCCTGCTCAATCAAGAACTGAAACTCACTCATGCACTCAATCAAGAGCTGATCCAGAAAAATGCTGTCTTTGCTAGTAGTTTCCACCTGATTTCTAGCTGTATTTAGAGTCAAAAAATTCAACTCTTCAACCAGTTTATTGAGCCTTTCCGTCTGACGCCCAATGGTTGCTAGATAATGCTCCTGTTCTCCTTCCTTGATAACCCCATCCAAAATCCCTTCTACTGTCGCTTGAATCGAAGTAATGGGAGTCTTGATATCATGCGATAGCTGGGCAATCATCAAGCCCTTTTCTCGTTCGCTTTCTTCCAAGGAATCAAAGGTTGCCTGCAAATCATGGGACATTTCATTGAAAGCTTGGCCTAATTGCTGAAATTCTACAGGTCCTTGAACCTCCAGATTTGATGGAAAATCCTTGTCCGCTACCCGCTTGGCATGTTCCTTGAGTTTGCCCAACGACGTAAATACAGGCGATAGGAGAAAGAGACTAATCCCAGCACCGACAAGGCTGGCAACGATGGTCATTCCAAGCAAAAAATAAATCTCACCTTTCTCAATCAGCATTTTTTGAACAGCCCAAAAAACAACCAAAATGGTTAAGAGGGTTGAAATAATATATCCAACCAAAATATAACTTTTTAGTTTCATGTTTGTCCTCTCGGTTTCTCTATCTTATATCCCAAGCCCCAAACTGTCTTAATAGTGGGCGTTTGGTCACTACTATATTTTGCCAACTCCTGTCGAAGAGCATGGATATGCACATTCAAGGTATTGGTATCATCCACATAGTCTTCTTGCCAGACCTTTTCATAGAGGTCTGTCTTGGAGAAAACTCTCTCTGGATTGCTAGCTAAAATCCACAGCAATTCAAATGATTTAACAGTCAAATCCAGCATTTCTTCTCCTATTTGAACTTCATGACTACTATGATTCATTTTCAGATTGCCAAGGGAAATCAGCTCTGTTTCGCCCCCACGATGAAGGCGGCGCAAAATATTGTTAACCCGCAAAACCAGCTCACGAGGGCTAAAGGGCTTAGCAATAAAATCATCTGCTCCCAAGCTCAGACCGTAAATCTTGTCCTGTTCACTGGTCTTAGCAGTAATAAATAGGAAAGGCTGCTCTGGTGATAAGTATTGAACCTCACCGATTAAATCATAACCATCCATCCGAGGCATCATGACATCTGTGATAATCAAATCAATCGGTTTTTTCTTGAACAGCTCTAGCGCTTCCAGTCCATCATGGGCTACCAAGACCTGATAACCTGCCTGAATTAAGTATCTCTGATGAATATCGGTGATTTCTACCTCGTCGTCAACGAGTAAAATTGTCTTTCCCATCTGTCTCTCCTTTGATAAAAACAGTGCTATACTGCTTTAAGTATAACACTATTTTTATTGTTTTACGATGATTTTAATCTGCTATTGAAAGAAAGTCCTGATAGCTGATTGAGTTGGTAAACTAGCCTTAGTCAGCCCACTATCCATCATTTATTTCCTTAGCTGATTAGTTTTCTTCTTTTTTGTTTTTCAAACCTAGACCACCGAGTAAACCTGCGAGTGCAAGCCCAAGGAAACCAATACTTGCCATTGATGTTTGAGCTTCACCAGTATTTGGTAGCATAGCTTTATCATCTGACATCATCTTGTCTGACATCATCGTATCAGCCATCTTATTGGCAGAAGCAGCCATGTTTTCACCTGCCATCGTATTGGTAGAGCTTGTCATGGTGTCAGCAGGCATGCTATCTGTAGTACCTGGAGCTGGAGTCTCAGTCTTCATACCTGATTTTTCCATTTGGTCATTTGCTGGCATTGCTTTATCAGTCTCTTTGGCTGGTGCCATCATGTCCTTATGGTCAGCAGCTGTTTGATGAGTCGCACCTGTAGCATGACTGTGATTCATCGGAGTCACGCCAGAACCAGAGTTAGAAGGTGAGAATGAACCATTTGCTGTGCCTGATGTTTCTTTAACATTTATCTTAATAGTAACTTGTTTAGTTGCTACGACATTTGTCAAATCTGCTTTACCATCTTTGTTACCGTAAACTTTAACAGTAGCTTTATAAGTTTGAGTACCATTAGCACGAAGCTGATCAATTAAATCTTGACCTTGTTTACCAACAGTATTGCCATTTAAGTCTACTTCATAGAAATATTGACCTTTTGTTTTCACATTTTCTCCTAATGGAGATAAAGCAGGATTTTTAGCTACACCATTATCAGACCATGGAGCCTTATCAGAAGCTTTGAGCAAGAGACGAGTCAACATACCATCACCTGCGAAGAGTTCATAAGGAATTACTTGGTTTACACCGGCAGTGAATGGACCTTTTCCTTCAGCTTTTTCAAGATAAGCAGCAGGAACATCGATACTGTCTTTAACGTTATCTTTAACAGCTTTTTCGACAGTTTCTTTAGCAACTAATCCATTGATGTTGATGTCTACATTTTTAGTAGCAACTAGATTAGTCAAGTCAGCTTTACCGTCTTTATTTCCGTAAACTTTAACAGTAGCTTTATAAGTTTGAGTACCATTAGCACGAAGCTGATCAATTAAATCTTGACCTTGTTTACCAACAGTATTGCCATTTAAGTCTACTTCATAGAAGTATTGACCTTTTGTTTTCACATTTTCTCCTAATGGAGATAAAGCAGGATTTTTAGCTGTACCATTATCTGACCATGGAGCCTTGTCAGATGCTTTGAGCAAGAGACGAGTCAACATACCATCACCAGCGAAGAATTCATAAGGAATTACTTGATTTACACCGGCAGTGAAAGGACCTTTTCCTTCAGCTTTTTCAAGATAAGCTGCTGGAACATCGATACTGTCTTTAACGTTGTTTTCAACTGCAGAGTTAACATCGCTTCTTGTTACAAGACCGTTCAAGGTAATATTGACTTTACGTTCCTTGACAACCTTATTCAAATTTGGTTTATCACCGGCTGCTTCATAGACAGTCAGGGTAGCTTCATAGGTATTTGTACCATTAGTACGAAGTGTATCTAACAAATCCTGATCTTGCTTACCTGTAGTGTTACCATTCAAAGATACTTGATAGTAATACTTGCCATCAGGTAAATTTTTCACTGGTGGAATTTTTTCATTTTTATCCTTACCATTATCTGACCATGGAGCCTTGTCAGATGCTTTGAGCAAGAGACGAGTCAACATACCATCGCCTGCGAAAAGTTCATATTTAAGCGGTTTGTTTACACCAGCCAAGAAAGGACCGGAAGCTTTGGCTTGTTCTAGGTAGCCCGCTGGGACATCGATACTGTCTTTAACATCCTCATCGACAGCTTTTTTAATATCTTCTGGAGTTGCTTGTGTCCCATCCACATCAGCTGTATCTACAGCGTCTTTTAAGACATCTGTTAGCTCTGGATTTTCTTGAGCTTCTTCACCTTTTTCAAAAAGTGTATCCAGACGAGAAGGGCTTGTTTCCTCGCTCACTTCAGTTCCTTCTGTAGGTGTAGAAAGTGAGTTTGTATTTCCAGTAACGGCCTCAGGTTTCGCTTGAGCAAGAACGGTGTCTCCCTGAGTTTCTGCTAAGTCACCCTCTTTCGTTACCGATTCCCCTTCAGGTAAGACTTGAGCAGGGGTTGGATTGAGCCCATCGGCACGTACAGAACTTGGTTGACCAACTAGGACAAAAAAGCCACTGGCCACAACAACTGAGGCAACACCGACACTAAGACGGCGAATAGACCAACGAGTATATCTTTGATTTGGATTGAATTTCATAGGATTCTCCTTAGAGTTTTTCTTTATTTGATGACTCTAGTATAATCTCCTAAAATTAAAAAGGACTAAGAAAAAGTTAAAATTTTTCTTAAATCCCTCTTATAAAATACTTATATCAATTAAATCCATAAACAGATTTGGTGATTTGATAGACAACATTGGAAAGTTTGCGAGCTGGCAAGACTGAATGTTTGGTCAAACGACTCAACATGGTCTTGCGGATAGCATGAAAAACCTCTGGATTTTCCCGCTGAATATAGGTCCACAGCTCCCGTTTTTTTGCCAGATGTTCCGCTGTTCCAGCTCGGTTGAGCAGGGCACTGGAAATCACCGTCGTAATCTCAATATGATTCAGCAAATATTCTCGCATTTTGGGGTGGCTCACTTTGGATAAATCAAGCTGGTCTACCAAGAGTCGATTGACTTTCAGTTGCTGGTCAATGCGCTTAATCATCACTTGCTCATTGACAGACTGGTCCTCACGCCCAATCAAATAACGATAGAAATCGACAGGCAGATAGTACATGGTCTTGACCTGCTGAAGGGGGGTAAAGACAAAAAGATTATCGACATAAAAAGTATGTTCAGGCAGTTGGAACTGGCTCGCTCGCAACAAATCTGTCCGATAAATCAGCGAATGCATCATGATATACTGGCCTTTTGAGAAATTTCCGACCTGATCCCAGCCAAAAATCTGCTGGACAGGCAAGACTGACTCATAACTCATACTCTTCTTGCGAGACTGACCTTCTTTTTCATAGACAAAATTGGTCACAAAGGCGTCAACCTCTTGACCCTTGCTCTCAAGTTCCTGCAAGGTTTCAAGAATTTTCAAGTAGGCACGAGGATCCACCCAGTCATCACTGTCAACTACTTTAAAATAGCGCCCAGAAGCCTCCGCCAAGCCGCGATTGACCGCACCGCCATGGCCTTTGTTTTCCTGATAGATGGCTCTAACGATGCTAGGATACTTGCTGGCTAAACGCTCAGCTATTTCCTGAGTCTGGTCCTGAGATCCGTCATTGATAATCAAAATCTCAACTTGCTCACCACCAATCACTAGCGACTCCACACAGTAATGAAGATAGGCTGCGGCATTATAGCTAGGGATGGCGATAGACAATAACTTCATAATCTGCTCCTTTAGGGGACTGATTTTTTCTTATACTCTTCGAAAATTAAATTCAAACCGCGTCAACGTCGCCTTGCCGTAGGTATATG
>NZ_VMLJ01000005.1:75697-81808 GCF_013276615.1 Streptococcus sp. 1621 | reverse complement strand
CGGCTAGTTTCCTAGTTTGATCTTTGATTTTCATTGAGTATTACTCTCTCTTGTCACTTCTTTCTATTCTACCATAAAGTCCAGCCTTTGAAGAACTTTTACTAGAATACAAGGCTTCTGTCTCTCTTTGCCATATTGGGCATCAAAAAAGAGGGAAGCTCCCTCTTTTACGAATTCAATGCTGCTAGGGTATCCAAATACTGGTTGTTGATGACTGCCAAAATATAGGTATCTGCCTTCAAGAGGTCATCTGGTCCAAATTCAACATCCAATGGGGAATTTTCCTGCTCTCGGAAACCCAAAATATTCAGATTGTATTTACCACGGAGGTCTAATTTACTCAGACTTTGACCTGCCCAAGACTGAGGGATTTTCATCTCCACAATAGAGACATTTTTATCCAACTGAAAGACATCAACATTATTATGGAAAAGAATGGTCTGTGCTAGGGACTGCCCCATTTCATACTCTGGCGAGATAACCGAGTCAGCACCGATTTTTTCCAGTACTTTCTTAGCAGTCTGACTTTTGACCTTGGCAATAACAGTCGGTACCCCCAAACTCTTACAGTGCATAACCGCAAGCACACTCGACTCCAGATTTTCACCTGTCGCGACTACAACGGTATCGCAGGTGTCAATCCCTGCTGATCTCAATAATTCTTCATCTGTGATGTCACCAATCACTCCACGCGCCAAAACTGGCTCAAACTGATTGATGCGCTCTGCGTGGTCATCAATAGCGATAATATTCATATCCTGCTTGGCTAGGGCAGCTAGGACACTGCTCCCAAAAATTCCCAAGCCTAAAATTCCAATCGTACGATCTGACATGCTCTTTCCTTTCTTAACCAATACTAATATCTGCTTTCATATAGTGAATCATATCTTTCTTTTCTGGATGGTAATCTGCTAGACTGACCAGCAGGGTCAAGGGACCAATTCGTCCGATAAACATGAGAACCATAATCACACTTAGAGCTAATTTCCCTAAATCTGGAGTTAAATTTGCCGTCACTCCGACTGTCCCAAGAGCAGAAATGGTTTCAAATATGAGGTGGATAAAGGGAGGATTTCCCTTGGCTGTCATCCCTAGTAAAATCAAGCCCAGCAAGAAGGTCATCAAAAAGATAATAAAGACACTAAAGGATTTTTGAACCGTTCGCGGCGCAATCGTCCGTCGAGCGACATTGGCATGAGGTAAGCCTAGAAGCTCACTTCGTGCAAAGACCAAGAGGACAAAAAATGTGGTAATCTTGAGCCCCCCAGCTGTTCCTCCTGGAGCCCCACCGAGAAACATCTGCAAGATATAAATCAATAAGGTAACAGGACGAGCCATGCTGTAATCAATTGTCCCAAAACCAGCCGTTCTCATGCTGACAGTTTGGAAAAAGCTGACCAAGACCTTATCTGCAACAGGGAGATTGCCAATCGTCCCTGCATTGTTCCATTCAAGAGCGAGACTACTCACCGTCCCAAAAGCTAGGAGCCCCACCGTCAGTAATAAAACCAGTTTGGTGTGAAAATGTAGGCGCCCTTTTTTCTTTTTCCCTATATGCGTAGCAAGGTCAAACCAGACCATAAATCCAAGACCACCTGTGATAATCAAGCCTGCGATGACCAGATTGACCAAGGGATCAGTCTGAAAAGCAATCAAGCTCGTACTTCCAAAATTATCAAAACCTGCATTACAGAAGGCGGATATAGCTAGAAAAATAGCACTAAAGAGACCGCGCCCCCAGCCAAGTTGAGGAACAAAACGAAAACTGAGGAATAAAGCTCCTAAACCCTCAACCAAAAAAGTCGTGAGAAAAATAGAATAGACAAACTTTCTCAAAGATCGAGTCTCTCCATAACTAAAACTATCCTGAATAGTTGCACGGCTACGAAGACTAAGCTTTTGCTTGCTCTGGATATAGAAAACCCCAATAAAGGTCATGAGCCCCAGACCACCAATCTGAATCAAGAACATACAAATGAGCTGACCCCAAATATTGTAGGTGTCAGCGACAGGCTGGGTAAAAAGTCCTGTCACACAGACCATGGATACGGTTGTAAAGAGATGGTCGAAATAAGTCGCTCGTGAGCTTTCAACTTGGACAAAAGGCAAGCTCAAAAGAAGAGAGCCTAGTAAAATGACCAAGGCAAAACTCAAAAAAATACGACGGGCTGGAGATAAACGAGATAAGCCTAGCTCTATTTTTTCCTTAGATAATTTGAATAACATGTTTCCATTGTACCATAAAAAGCTCGAAATGACTTAGATAGGATAAGGCAAAATCCACTAACACCAAGCCTAAAAAATGCCACCTTTTTGTTGATAGTCTAGGCAATAACAAGCCTCGTTCAAGAGTTCTTGATAATGTGACTGTAAGACAGGAGCTTTTAACGCCAGCTACTCACTCTATAGAAAATGAAACACACCATTTTGAATCTGAAATAGTAGGCTACAACTTCTCAAACATTACTAGAAATTGATGCAACTTACCTAATCAATTTGTTGAGATTTTATTTCATATTACCACAATAAAAACGCATAGTATCAAGGTTTTTCACCTGATATGATGCGTTTTTCTGATTTTAAAGATTTTTCCCAATCTCAACATGCGTCCAAAAAGAGGAAGATGACCTCGTTTAAACATATTTTTGCAAAGTATGAGCTAGACATTGTATGATAAAGCAGACCTTTTGTCAGCATAACTAAAGGAGGTGAACACTTGCTAAACTCAGTTCTAGCGCCTTATCAAAAGCTTCTGAACCCCAGTCACGACTATCGTACTGATCCAAGTCTGCTAAGGAATCAGCTGTGAACAACAATTCACCCCAGAGGACCCCACGCAATTGCGCTACTGCCGCAAGCGCAGAACACTCCATCTCCACAACAGCACAGCCTTCTTCCTTGCGATAAGCCACCTTTTCAGCCGTTTCTCGGTAAAAACCGTCTGTAGACCAGGTCATGACTTCTTCATAAGGAATCTCTCTGGTTTCCAACACTCGCTCAATAGCAGCAATAGCCTCTGGCTGCATTTCCATATAACGAGAAGGCGCCACATAGTGGTAACTGGCTCCTTCATCTCGCAGAGCGCGAACAGGGACTAGAAAGGCATTTTCCTCTATATCGGCTAGCACACCACAGGTACCTGTGGAAATAATCTGCTCCACACCATAGCCAATCAACCAATCCATAAACTGGGCTGCTGGAGCTGAACCAACAGGAGCCTGAGCCAGACAAATCTCCTCGCCCTTGTAGTTGATGACGTACACTGGATAGGTCTTGGTGGCAGAAACGAACTCACCGACACAATCCGCCCCTACTTCCTGAGCATAGCGGTCAATCTCCTCACCTAAAAAGGCATAGACACACTTCTTAGGCAACTGCAAATCCAACCCCTCGTGATTGGGCATGATGACCGCCTGAGGATTATCATCAAACTCTAAAATGGGAATCGCATGTTTCTGAATCATAACCTACCTCCTCTAATTTTGTACTATTGTATCAAAAACTGACCGAGTGTCAAGGAGGAAGCTGATGAACTGGGGAGAGAAACAATACAATAACAATATTTTTGACAGAGACTCTTTTTAATGGTACAATGGACTTGCTTAAAAGTTCGATGAAATAAGCACATAAGAAACACCACCGGTTGCCGCCAGTGGTGTTTTTTTGCGCTTGCTCAAGGCGCTCAGGCTATTTCTTTTTCTTGTCGCATTTGCTTGCTACAAATCGGATAAGCCACTCCGATAAGACATTCGCTAGTGTACCAGCAAGAATAGGTAGCAAGACAAGTTCGATGAAAACGCACATAAGATCACCTCCTGCCTGCGCAGTCTAGTGTTTGCGACCTTACTATTGTATCATCTTTGACTGAAAATAAATAGAAAAAATCATTGACATCATCTAGTCATCCACAAAAACTCTCTCCTACACTAGTACTTCTTGCATCAAAAACATCCCAGTTACAAGATGATTTAAAATTGATCAATGAAGCAGACTTGCTAAGATATAGAGTAGGTAAATGTGGGTTGGGTAAAAAATATAGAAGAAGTTTTTATCTCCACTCCGTTTTTCTCTCAAGGAAAAGAAAGAAATTAGCGGATTTCCCTACAATAAAATTCGTATCACCATTGACCAAAATCTAACCTATCGTGATGAGAACGTCAGTTTATTCTCAGGAAAGGACGGTTTCCCTCTACTAAACGAGGACATTGTCATCATGGAAATTAAAGCACCTGGTAGAAAACCCCAATGGCTACAAGATATTCTCGACCAATATGGACTGGTAGAGCAGAAATTTTCAAAATACAGCTGCGCCTACCACAAGTCTCAGGGGCTGGACTATAGCCCACGACCAAGCACAGAAAGTGTAGGTACTACTTATGTCTAATCTTTTTAATTCTATTTTCAACGACACAACTGCTACTGCCAATCCTATCCAGCTCTTTCTGGCTCTCTTGGTCAGCCTGATTTTAGGTTTGGCGCTGACCTGGGCTTACAAACACCGTACTCTCTATACACGGGAATTTGCGGTTAGTTTGACCCTACTCCCCTGCTTGATGACCTTGGTCATCTTTCTGGTAAATGGCAGCTTAGGAACCTCTATCGCTGTTGCAGGAACCTTTAGCCTCATTCGTTTCCGTTCAGCCACCAGTGGCTCACGGGAACTAATTGCAATCTTCCTTGCCATGATTATCGGGCTGGCAGCAGGGACAGGCTACCTAGCCTTAGCTGTTCTCTTCACCGTCTTTATCTTAGCAGTATGGCTTCTTTTAGAAAAGCAACAAAGCAAGAGCAATCACCAACGCCGCAGACTATTAACCATCACAATCGCCAACCAAGAAAAGCAACTCCAAACTATCCAATCTGGACTGGCACAATTCTGTACTGAGTTAGACCTCATCTCGATTGATATTAGCAATGATGGAGAACAAGTCACCACTGTCTATGAAGTTGATTTCAAGGCTCAAACTAACGATTTCCAAATCATCAATTACCTCACTAAAAAACAGGATACTTACCAGGTTTCCCTGACCAAGAATGCCAAGAAGAGAAAGAATTTGTAATTTTCAAATCAAATAGCAAACTAAGAGTCTCTTGAGTACCACCATTCTTTACCAATCAAAAAAACTCCGTAGTCTCTAGCGCCATAAATCCAGCTAGAGATTACAGAGTTATTTTTTAATCTAAACTTCCTACAAGAGTATATTATCTACTGAAAGGATATGGTATTTGTAGGGAATACTTTAAAGAGTTCTTACAGGAAGTCAGTATTAACTAGTTATATTAGGCTTATACTCTTCGAAAATCTCTTCAAACCACGTCAGCTTCACCTTGCCGTATAGATGTGACTGACTTCGTCAGTTCTNNTTTTGAGCAGCCTGCGGCTGGCTTCCTAGTTTGCTCTTTGATTTTCATTGAATATTAGTTTACCCATTCACCATTAGCATTGACTCTATAGCCATCTACAGTTGTGTTGACTGCAAGGGCACCTGAGCCATTGACATAGTACCATTCGTCTGATACTTTGAACCATTGGCTTGCTTTCATAGCACCTGATGCTTCAAGATAGTACCAAGTACCTCCATCTTTAAGCCAACCTGTTGCCATTGAACCATTAGCGTTTAGGTAGTACCATGAGCCGTTGACTTTAGCCCAACCTGTTGCCATAGCGCCGTTAGCGTTTAGGTAGTACCATGAACCATTGTATTGGAGCCATCCTGTCGCCATAGCGCCATTGCTGTTGAGGTAGTACCATGAGCCATTGTTTTGTAGCCAACCTGTTACCATAGCACCATTAGCGTTTAGGTAGTACCATGAACCGTTGTCTTGTAGCCATCCTGTCGCCGTTGAACCATCAGTATTGTAGAAGTACCACATACCGTTTTCTTGTTTCCAACCTGTTTTTGGAGCGGCTGGTTTAGCTGGTTCTACTACAGAATATGAGCTGTATGATGGAACATATGAAGGGTATGAAGGGACATATGTCGGATTAGATGGTCTTGCAGGAACAGAAGGTTGTGCTGGAGTGTCTCCAGCTGGTTTTGGAGCTGGGGCTGGAGTTTCTGGAGCTGGTTGAGATGGCTCTTCAGCTGGTTTTTCTGCTGGTTTTTCCGC
>NZ_VMLJ01000005.1:71488-75590 GCF_013276615.1 Streptococcus sp. 1621 | reverse complement strand
TTTTTCCGCTGGTTTTTCTGCTGGTTTCTCTGCCGGTTTTTCCGCTGGTTTTTCTTTAGCTTTATCTTCTTCTGCAGCTTTCTTATTTAATTCATCGATAAATTTTTCAGCTTGTTTTGCAGTTAAGCCTTTTTTGAAGCCTTCTACAATTTGTTTTCTTGTTTCATCTGATGCTGCTTTTAATGCTGCAATTGTATCAGCTTTTGCTTTTGCTTCTTCTGGACTATTAGTTTCAGCTTTTTCTAATTCTGCGATTGCTGCTTTCAATGCTGCATCATAGTTTGCTAAAAATTCTTCCTGAGCTGCTTTCTCTTCTTCTGCTGACTTTTTATTTGCATCATCGATTGCTTTTTCAGCGTCTTCTGCAGTTAAGCCTTGTTTGAAACCTTCTACGATTTTAGCTTTTGTTTTATCTGCTTCTGCTTTTAATTTTGCAATCGTATCTTGAATTTGTTCTTCTATTTCAGGATTATTTTTTGCATCTTCTTCTAATTTTGAAACCGTATCCTTTAATGCCTTGTCAAAATTAGCTAAAAATTCTTGTTGAGCAGCTTCTTCTTCCTTAGCTTCTTTTTCTTCTGCAACTTCCTCTTCTTTAGCTTTTGATTCTATTTCTTCTTCAGCATCTTCTGCAGTTAGACCTTCTTTGAAGCGTTTTTCATAGTCAGCCTTCTGAGCTTCAGTTCGTTTTTTAAATTCATCAATAAACCCTTGAATTTGGTTTTCTAATTCTGGATCTCCTTTTCCTTTTGCATTGTCTAAATATTCTTGTAATTCTTTAACTGTAGCTTCTTTAGCTTTATCAAAATTAGATAAGAATTCTTTTTGCTTCTCTGATAAAGAATTTTCGACAGCTTGTGGAGCGTCTTCTGCTCTTACAAAAGTAGGCTGAGACGCAACAAAACCAGCCCCTAAGATAGCGACGCTGGCTAGACTTGTTAAAATCATTTTTTTCTTATTCATCTAAATTTACCTCTTTTCTGATAATCATTTTCAGACTACACTATATTAAGTATACCCCCCCCACAAATCTTTGTCAAGTGTTTTATATTAAATTTTTGTTACATTTTTGTTCGGAATTTTATTTGTTTTATCAAAGTTTTTGTGAAAATCGTTTTGAAAACTTTGATATTTCTTTACATTTTCTTTCCTAGAGTTTCTCTTTTATTCTGGTGTGTATTTGCTTCTCACACTGCTTTTCTATTGCAGATGAGACTCAATGAAAATCAAAAAGCAAACTAGGAAGCGAATCGTAGGTTGCTCAAAACACTGTTTTGAGGTTGCAGATAGAACTGGCGAAGTCAGTAACATATACCTACACCAAGGCGAAGCTGACGTGGTTTGAAGAGATTTTCGAAGAGTATAAAGCTCACATTCCAGAAATAAACAGATACCAAAAGCAAATGTTCAAACTTGATTTTTGAATTAGGAATACTCCAGCGATGACTCGTCCTTATTTTCAGTGAATAGCAACTGACTCTAAACACTCCAAAAAAAGAGGCCAATGTTCGCCATCAACCTCTTTCTTATCATTCATTCTTTTTGCTAAGTAAGATGAATACTTTACCTATGGCCTGACATTTTCAGCCTAGTTTACCCATTCACCATTACCATTTACACGGTAACCATCTGGTGTTGTTGTGCTCACTGCCAAAGCGCCTGAACCATTTGCATAGTACCAGTGTTGACCTACTTTAAACCAACCCGTCTTCATGATCCCTTCTTCATCAAGGTAATACCAGGTACCATTTTCCTTGTACCAACCTGTTTTCATAGCTCCTGAGCCATCAAAGTAGAACCATCTGCTACCATCTGTTCCCCAGCCTGTAAACATAGCGCCTGAGTTACTTAGATAATACACCGATCCATCAACTTCTACAAATCCAGTCTGCATGACACCTAGGTCATTCAAGTAGTACCATTGACCACCTGTTTTCAACCAGCCTGTCTTCACATCACCAGACTCATAAAAATACCACTTGCCATTAGACTGCACCCAGCCAGACTGATCAGACGTAGATTTTCTGAAATCTTTCAGCGGTGTTTCTACAACTATAGCTTTACTTTTAATTGTTGAAAGGTTTGAGGCAGTCACTTCTGTGTACTGAACAGCAGAACCATATCCACCAGCCAATTCCTCTGAAGAAGTCGTAGTTCCTAGAGCCAAAGCAACCGTTGCTGCTTTCTGAGGACTAGCTGCATTTTTAAAAGCAGCAAGACCCACATGGGTAAATTTAGGGTTAATCAAGTTCTCATAATAAGATGAAAATTCTTTTGATGTTTTATCTTTCTTTTTCGCCACATATTGCGCCTTTTCAGCATGCCAGTTTTCAATTGCTTTTAGAAATCCATCAGGATTCAAATCTAAAGCTTCTCCACTTAGGCTATTACCAGATGGAAAGGCAGTCCAGTTGTTTTTACTGGAAAGACGTTCAGCCTTCAGCGCAACAGATACCTCAGCAGCGCGTACAAAAGCCGTTTTCTCATGGTCAACTGACCATTTGACAGGAACATACTTATCTACCAAACCTTCGTCGGCTGCTTCTTTACGAATTTTATTGATAGCATCTAAAATAGATTGTTGATGAGGAGGCAAAAATTCTCCCTTGATTCCAACCAAAACATTGCCACTAGAAGGTTTTAGCACCTCTGAGGTCAATACATTACCATCAGCAGATTGTGTTGCAACCAGTCTGTCGTTGGCAAAAACATCATTTGTCAAAACTGCTCCTGCCAAGGTCAAGGCCAAGGCGCTAGCAAATACAATTTTCTTCATTTCTTTCTTACTCCTTATTGTAGTTTGAATATTATCTTAACAGATACCTTTCAACGTTTAATTATATCATATTTTCCTACTATTTGTCTTTGCTTACCTATTCCTAAATCCCAAAAGTAGGCGCAATGATTCTTTTATTTCACAACAAGTTCATAACGTGTCTTACTTGTGAAGGTTTGACCAGCTTTAAGGATGACTTGGTCTTTGAGGTTACTGTGAATGGCATCTGGTAAAACTTGCGCTTCAAGGGCAATCCCATTGTGCTGTAGCATTGGCTGACCTCCTATGATGACACTCTCATCCACAAAATTTGCTGTGTATACTACAAAGCAAGGAGCCTCTGTCTTGAAGAGCAGGAAGCGACCTGAGTTTTGATCATAAAGGAAACCAGCATTGTCATGACCTGCAGGAAGGGCAAATGGATGATCCAAACCTGATACCAGCTGGATTTGCTCATCTTCCTCTGCAAAGATATCCTTCAACAAGGCACCATTGTAGATGTGTTTGACCACATCACGGTTGGCTTCTGGAGTTTTGGCAGGAACACCGTCGGGAGCGATTGGATAAATGCCCTCAGTATTTAGCTGGAAGACATGGCGGTCAATCGTCTGCGTGAAATCACCAGACAAGTTGAAATAGCTGTGGTTGGTTGGATTGACCAGCGTATCCTGATCTGTTGTTACCTTGTAGCTGATTTCATAGGCACCAGTTTCTTCCAAGTGATAACTAATCCAAATCTTGAGATTGCCAGGAAATCCTCCTGTACCATCTGTACGCTCTGTGTAGAGGGTCAAGCCATGGTCACTCACTTCAACTAGTTCAAACAAACTCGAATCCCAACCTGTTGAACCACTGTGATTACAATTGCTAGCATTGTTGACTTCAAGGTCATAAGTCTTGCCATTGAGTTCAAATGTCGCACCAGTAATACGGCCTGCCACAGGACCTACGCTAGCTCCATGTTTGGGACTATTACCTACATAGCTAGCAAAGTCATCAAAACCCAAGATAACGTTGGCAAAATTTCCATCCTTGTCAGGCGTTACATAGCGCAAGATGGTCGCACCATAGGTCATAACTTCAAGCTGGTAGCCACCGTCCGTCTCAAAACGATAGGCCAAAATATCTTGTCCCTCAACATTTCCAAACACACGCTCTGTGTATGCTTTCATTCTCTTCTCCTTTTACTATTTCTCTCAAGCAAACAAACCATAGAAAGCGAATTGACAATCTATGGTTTGCCTGATGATATACAAATCCTCTTGTCAAGAATTCATAAACACTATCTTATACTCAATGAAAATCAAAGAACAAACTAGGAAGCTA
>NZ_VMLJ01000005.1:20369-71435 GCF_013276615.1 Streptococcus sp. 1621 | reverse complement strand
ACCATACCTACGGCAAGGCAACACTAGTATGATTTAAAGAGATTTTCGAAGAGTCTTACTTTTGATATTCGTGGATGATAACACCTTGTACCACACGGTTTACTGTACCTGTAGGAGACGGTGTATCAGGTTTATTTTCTACCTTGAGTGAAGTCAATAGGGCAAAGAGTTGGGCATAAACGATGTAAGGGAAGACACGGTAAATATCATTCAAGACACCGCCACAACCAAGGGCCACTTCTTTGACATTTTCAAGACCAAAGGCTTGATCACTCAAAAGCACAACACGACGAGCAATCTGGTCACCTGCAACTTCACGAACCAAGTCCAAGTCGTACTGACGAGTGTAGTCTGTCGTTGTACCAAAGACCAAAACAACTGTATCTTCGTTGATAAGAGATTTTGGACCGTGACGGAAGCCGACTGGGCTTTCATACATGGTCGCAACTTGGCCAGCTGTCAATTCCAAAATCTTGAGCTGAGCTTCATGAGCAAGTCCAAAGAAAGGACCAGCGCCTAGATAGATGACACGGTTAAAGTCTAAATCAACAAGCTCTTTGACATCTTCTGCCTTGTCTAGGATTTTACGGGCAAGACTAGATACAACTTCAAAACGTTCAGCTTTCACAGCAAATTCTGTAGGATCAAAGACCAAGAGAGCTGTCAACATCATAGACGTAAAGCTGGAAGTCATGGCAAATCCAGCATCATTAGAAGCAGCTGGTTGCAAAAGCAAAAGATTGCGGTCATCGCCATGGGCTTGAAGAGCCAATTTACCATCTGCTGCACAAGTAATCGTCACTTGATAAAGCTCATCCACCAAGGATTTGGCCAAATCAACAGTTGCCACACTTTCAGGTGAATTTCCACTACGAGCGAAAGATACAAGGACAGTTACCACATCTTTTTTCAAATAAGTTTCTGGATTGGCAACGATATCTGTGGTCGCAATAGCATTGAAATTCCATTTGCGTTCGTCATAGACTTCCTTAAAGTATGGTACCAAAGTATCTCCCACATAAGCAGAAGTCCCCGCACCTGTCAAGATAACCTTGATATAGTCATGTTTATCAGCAATCCCTTGTAGGAAGGCTGCAATTTCTTCACGTTGTTCTTGATAAGATTCAAAAGCTTCTTTCCATACATCAGGCTGTTGGTAGATTTCACGTGTAGTGATTTCTGCACCCAATTCGAGCAAGTCTTCTTTTGTATAATGTAGCATTGAGTTCCTCTTTTTCTATTAAATATGGGAATGGGAGTAAGCCCCATTCCCATGTATATTCTATATAAGTTGTTCTGACGATGTTCACGTTGTCACATCTTATTCATCTTCGTCATCATCGAAGCCCGCTAATAAATCATTGACTTTCACAATGCTTTCTGCAGCACGGCTCTTATAGTCCGCATCTGCGCCTGTAAGGCTCGCATTGATAAATTCAATCACCATTGGAAGATTCATCCCTGCATAAAGTTCGATGTCACGACCTTCCATAATCAAACGGCTTATCACGTTACATGGTGTTCCACCGAGAAGATCCGCAAAGACTAGGAAATCATCCAATCCTTCAATAGCAGCTTCAAATTTTGCAGTAAATTCTTCTGGTCCATCTTCTGGAAGAAGAGCCACTGCATGAATATTGTCTTGTGGACCCATGATCATTTCAGTGCTACCTTTAAGTTCTTCACAGAAGCGACCATGACTCACCAAAATTAATGATTTAGCCATAAATTATGCGCCCATTCCAAGTACAAATTTACCAAAGGCAGAAAGAGCCAAAGCAAGTACGATAATAATACCGATAGCTTTAGTAGAGTTCATACCTTTCTTACCAAGCAACCAGAAGATAAAGGCTGTAAAGATTGCTGGAAGCAAACGTGGGAAGATTTGGTTCAAGATGTCTTGGAAGTCAATCATCTTTTCACCGATTGCCCATTTGTAAGAAATTTCAAAGTTAATCATTGTTGCTACAAGAGCACCCATCATGAAGACACCAAGTACAGATGCAGCGTCAATCAAAGCTGTCAAGGTACTTTGCATGTTGTTGATAAGGTTAACCCCTTCTTTGTAGGCAAATTCCAACTGTTTCCAACGGAAGATGTCATACGCTACTGCAACTGCAATCCAAAGGAAGATACCCCAAGGTTGGCCAGCGATAGCCATAGTTGCTGCGACTGACCCCATGATAGCAGGTACAAGTGAACCAAAGATTGTATCTCCAAGAGGAGCGAATGGCCCCATCAAACCTGTCTTGATACCGTTAACGGCGTCTTTTGAACCCACACCATCTTTTTCTTCCATGGCAAGGTCAAAACCAGCGATAATGGTATGGAAGAATGGTGAAGTATTGAAGAATTGAGTATGAACTTTCATCATTTCTTTCAATTCAGGAGTGCCATCCCCATACATTTTACGCAATTGAGGCAAGATCATGTAAAGGTAACCAGAGGCTTGCATACGTTCGTAGTTCCAACCTAATTGGAAAGTAAACAAGCTACGTTTGTTGATTTGATTAAAATCTTCTTTTGTAAGTTTGTAATTAGAATTCGTCATCTTCGATTTCCCCACTTTCTGATGGTGTAGAAGGTGCTGCTACAGCTACTTTTTGGCTATTTTTGAAGTGAAGCACTGCAAGGAAAATACCTACGATAGAAATACCAATCATAGACAAACCTTTGAAGTTGTTCACGAAACCAATTTTTTCAGCAACTTCAGCAGGAAGAGTACCTACGATACCAGCAACAGCGCCACCAAGACCTGTTACATATGAGTAAAGAACAGTCAACATAGCTGTCAAACCGAATCCCATAGCAAGATAGTGAAGGTTACGTTTAACTGGAAGGTAACGAAGCAAGATTGCAAATCCAAGACCTGGAAGCATACGTCCTGCGAGTGTCAAACCATCTGCAATCCATTGGTATTCTGTCACTAAGTCTACTACATGTTGTACAAAGGCACCACCAAAAGCAAGCGCAAAGAAGACTGGAAGGGCACGAGATAAAGCCCAAGGAATCGCACCAAGTAGGTAGTTGCGTTCAATACCTTTATAGTCAAAGCGTTCGATGGCAGCATCCACACGGTGAGCGAAGAAAGTAGTTGTCATACGTCCAAGAACGTCGAAGTAAGTCAAGAGAGATGCTACTGGTACAGCGATTGTAGTAATTGCAAGCGGTGCATCAATTCCTTGTGAAACAGAGAAGGCTGTCGCAAGAACCGCACCAGAAGTTGCGTCGATACGAGAAGCACCACCGAAGGTACCAACCCCAAGAACGAACAGTTGCAAGTTACCACCGATAAGCAGACCCGTAGTCACATCTCCCATGATTAAACCAGTAATGAAACCAGCAAATACAGGGGAACCTGCAGATGAAACGATCGTCAACTCATCACAGATTTGATAAGCTGAGTACAAAGTGAGAAGTAAAATTTGCCACCATTGTATCATAACAATGACCTCCTAAAAAATTTTTTCCTATTTTAATAAGCTCAAAAAGTCTGAAATTGGATCATTTGGAACCATTTGAGCAGTAAGTTTAACACCTTTTTCTGCCAGTTTGTGGAAATCTTCCACATCCTTGTCTACTACGTTGATAGAACGTGTAATAGAACGAGTTTCTGGTGTTTGAGACATATTCCCAACATTAAGGGTTTCAAGTGGTACACCTGCTTCGACCAAGCCAAGGAAGCGGTCTGGTTTACGAGCCACGATAAAGAGACGTTGGCTATCGTACTTACCAGCAAGAATATTGGCTGCCGCTTTTTCAATTGGCAAAATACTCAATTTCACACCTGGTGGTGTCGCAAGTTTCAAACCACTCTTTTCAATATCGTTGTTGACAACTTCGTCGTCTACAACCATAATGCGTGAAACATTTAGTTTTCCAGCCCAAAGATTGGCTACTTGTCCGTGGATCAAACGTCCATCGATACGGCATCCTACAATTGTCATAAGTTTTCCCCCTTTATGTGTTTTAGTGTAGGTTTACGAGTTAAATGAATCTCTTCTTTATATTGACCTTCTGTTTCAAAGATAATGATGCGGTTGGCACCTTCCTTGAGATAGCTATGAGGGATATAAAGCGAGAGGGTTGGGCCGACGTTCCAAAAACGTCCTAGATTCTGCCCGTTTACAAAGGCAACTCCCTTACCAAACTCAGATAAGTCTAGGTAAGTATCTTTTGGCTCTTGGACTGTAAAGTCATAAGCATAAAAGGCTGGTTGTCCTTGAGTCCATCCTTTTGAAAAATCAATTTTCTCAGGATTGTCTAGTGGGAGTGGATAGTGTTTCCAGTTTAGTAAGAAGTGCAAATCCTTACAAACCCCTGTCCGAATTCCCTTACGTTGCGTATCCGCTAAGAACTTGTGTCCATAGTTGACACGCCCCATATTTTCTATCAAGACATCAATCCTAGACAGCGCTTTCTTTTCACCTTGATAAAAAATATCTTCCCCAATCTCTGTCTGATATTGGGTTTTAACCCACTGACCATCGACATACAGCTGGGCCCTATCTCGACCATCAATGATACGAAGTCTTTCTTCTTCTGCATCCCAGTTTGTTTCTGTTCGATAGAGTAGGTAGCCATAGCTTTGTCCCAACTCCTCCATCTTTTTAGGATAGAGACTTTCTACAGGACTTGACAAGCTATCTAAGGTTTCAAACAAGGAAACTTTTTCAACCAGTGGAATAGCATCCAACTCCATACTCTCTTTGTAGAGTGGTTCCAACTGCGGATACTCTGGGAAATGTGTTGCCATCATCTTCTTGACTGCCAGATATTTAGCAGTTGGATTCCCTTCTTCATCCAGAAGGGCATCATAATCATAAGATGTAACTTGTGGCAGGTCCAAAGTTCCTCGAGCCGAGCAACCATTCATGAAACCAAAGTTTGTCCCACCATGGAACATGTAAAGATTGATGGAGCCTTGTTCCAAAACCTCTCGAACAGCTTCTGCCAACTCTTTTGGATCCCGTGTGATAATCGGTTCTTTCCAACGATTGAACCAGCCATCCCAGAACTCCATACACATGAGTGGCCATTTCTTGCCATACTCATCAAAGAATTCCTGCATCTGTGAAAAGTTGTAAGGTGCCTTAGAACCAAAGTTTCCTGTTACAAAGAGATCATCTTCGATCAAAGTTCCAGCTTTCAGAGTAGCTCTCCATGGACCATCTGATGTAAATAGAGGACAGGTTACGCCACGCTCTTCCATCAACTGTCGAATTGCTCTTAGATAAGCCTTATCTTCTCCATAAGAACCATACTCATTTTCAACCTGCATCATGAGGATATTGCCACCCTTGTCCAACAAATGTGGAACCAATCGTGACAAGAGCTGGTCATAGTAGCGACCGACAGCCTCAATATAGGCTGGATCTGATGAACGAATCCTCATATCCTTGGTTAAGAGCCAGGCTGGTAAACCACCGAATTCCCACTCCGCACAGATGAAGGGTGACGGACGAACGATAGCGTAGAGACCCAAGTCTTGCGCTGTCTGGAGAAATCGCTCCAAATCCAGAGCTCCTTCAAAATGAAACTCACCCTCACGAGGCTCGTGTAAATTCCAAGCCACATAAGTCTCTACCGTATTAAAACCAAGAGCCTTCAAGTTATAGAGCGAATGATACCAATCCTCTGGAGGAATCCTAAAATAATGAATGGCGCCGGACAAAATCTTGAACGGTTTCCCATCTAAATAGAAATCGTCTCGTATCTCAAATCGTGTCATAAAACTACCTTTTGATTGCAAAGTTTGCGCTTTCACTCGTTGTTATAGTAATTATAAACCAATCTGTTTGAATTGTCAATAGAAATTGTCGGAATATTTACTGTAATTTTACCATTATACACACGTTCAATTAGTTTCAAACGTTTTCAGACCCATTTCAAACGCTCTTTACATTCAGAATATGGGACCTAAAATAATTTTGTATAAAATACATTTATAAAATATGAGTAATGCTTATGTACCTTAATTTTTCAAACTATTTTTCTAATTTTTTATTCAAAAGACTACTATTTTTTTCGCTTTTATGGTAAAATTTTCTGTGGAGAAGGAAAATAGAGGTAAAAATATGGCAATTCCCAAATATCAATACATAAAAGACGAATTAAAAAATAAAATCATCTCTGGGCAGTTTAGCAGTGGAGATAAATTTTACACTGAAGCAGAACTCATTTCAATGTACGATGTCAGTTCTATCACAGTTGTCCGCGCCTTAAACGACCTTGCTAAAGATGGCTATATTGTCCGCCAACAAGGAAAAGGAACCTTCGTTTCACGTGCACGCAAACACAAGCTTGTAGAGTTTTCGGATATTGAACTCTTTAATGCTAAAGATGATAAGGTAACTGTTCTTTCAATTGAACGCGGAAACAAGCTCGTTTACTTGGAAAAATTGGGTCTACGCGGCGATCAATTTTACTACAAGATTGAACGTATCCGCGAATCAAACGGTGTCGTTTATATCTACCATACATCCTACATCCCAGAACAATACATCAACGCAAATTATCCAAACCTTGAATACTATAGTTCTATCTATAACCGTTTCAAGTTAGACTACCACATTCACATGAATGATGAACACTTTGAAGAAATCAATGAAATAGTCTTTCCAACTCCAGAACATGCGGCTTCAGTCCTCGGAGTCGACGAACAATTCCCTACTGTCCTACAAACTAAAATCACCAAACTCGAATCAACTGGTCAAGTTTTAGGATACAGTGAAACTTACAAACGATCTGATTATTACAAGATTAAATTCATCTCATGTGATCGTGATCACTAAGAAGAAAGCCTGAGCCTAAGCGCTTGGGCTTTTTCTATGCTTATTATATAACATAGTAGATTGAAATAGAATATGGACAAATCGATTAGGAAATTCAAATCAATTTCTAGTAATATTTTAGAAGTCACAGTATACTATTCTATATTCAACATATTATAAAATATTGGTTATTTTTTTCTAAAGCACTTTAATAAAAAAGAAAAATCGAAGTTCTGCTACTCCTATAAATGGAGTAATAGAAATTCGATTTTTTCTAATTATCCTAATCCAAGACGTTCAAAAATATCATCCACTCGTTTAGTGTAGTAAAGAGGGTTGAAGATCTCGTCGATTTCTTCTTGTGTGAGGCGTGATGTCACCTCTGGATCTGCTTCTAGCAGTGGTTTGAAGTCTACTTGGTTGTACCAAGAGTAGGCTGTTTTTGGTTGTACCAAGTCATAGGCTTGCTCACGGGTCATCCCTTTTTCAATCAAGGTCAACATAGCACGTTGGCTGAAAATCAAACCAAATGTCGAGTTCATATTGCGGATCATATTTTCTGGGAAGACCGTCAAGTTCTTGACAATATTTCCAAAGCGGTTGAGCATGTAGTCAATCAAGATAGTTGTATCTGGTGTGATGATGCGTTCAGCTGATGAGTGGGAAATGTCTCGTTCGTGCCAGAGAGCAACGTTTTCATAGGCTGTAATCATATGACCACGGATAACACGCGCAAGACCTGTCATATTTTCAGAACCGATAGGGTTGCGTTTGTGAGGCATAGCAGATGAACCTTTTTGACCTTTGGCAAAGAATTCTTCTACTTCGCGTTGTTCAGATTTTTGCAAACCACGAATCTCAGTCGCCATACGTTCGATAGAAGTTGCGATGCTGGCAAGAACCGCAAAGTACTCAGCGTGAAGGTCACGAGGAAGCACCTGTGTAGAGATTTCTTGGGCACGAATACCCAATTTGTCGCAGACATATTGCTCTACAAATGGTGGGATATTAGCAAAGTTCCCAACCGCACCAGAAATCTTACCAGCTTCCACACCAGCAGCCGCATGCTCGAAACGCTCGATATTGCGCTTCATTTCGCTATACCAAGTCGCCAATTTAAGACCAAAGGTTGTAGGCTCAGCGTGCACACCGTGGGTACGACCCATCATGATGGTGAACTTGTGTTCCTTAGCCTTGTCAGCGATGATGTTGGTAAAGTTTTCAAGGTCACGACGGATGATATCGTTGGCCTGCTTGTAGAGGTAACCGTAGGCCGTATCCACCACGTCGGTAGAAGTCAAACCATAGTGAACCCACTTGCGCTCTTCACCAAGAGTCTCAGAAACCGCACGTGTGAAGGCAACCACATCGTGGCGAGTCTCTTGCTCAATCTCCAAAATACGGTCGATGTCAAAGTCCGCCTTTTCACGAATCAAAGCTACATCTTCCTTAGGGATTTCCCCCAACTCAGCCCATGCCTCATCAGCGAGGATTTCTACCTCAAGCCAAGCACGGTATTTATTTTCTTCACTCCAAATGTTCGCCATCTCCGGGCGAGAGTAACGGTTGATCATGTTGTTTCTCCTTAAAAATCTTTTTTATCTATGAGGCTCAGGAAACTTTGCATTATTAGATGCTAAATTAGGGTTTGTAGAAAATAAAATTAGGAAGTAATAATCCTTTGATTACTCTAATCAGCTATCATGCAAACTTCAACCATTGCAATAAGTCAAATGGTATGATTCTCTTATTCTAAAATCTCACACTTCCATTGTTCAAGTCTATTTTCCGCATTTGATACACCCTCTAAATGTTTTAAAACATGTAAATCATCTAAAAGATAAAGTAAAACTAGTAAATCTCTAGCTGTTTTTTTTCGTTCTTCATCAGAAATGGTATCAAAGAAATCAATACTCAAAGTTTTAACCGGATCCTTAAAATGACTTTCACCGTTTAAAACCAGTCTATACATAAGATTCTCAAAATAAGTTCTGTATTCTTTATCAATTTTTTCAACAATTAAAGGATCTGTTGTTAGCTCGGCAATTCCCTTCTTATAATTAAAACTACCATAGGCTTCTAAAATTTTTCTCATTGCATTCCCAACAAAACTTTCCGAAGTAGGTGTACTATTTCCCAATGCATAACCGAAGACTATTTCAAGTAGTTCTGTATAATCGTGAGTACTAGTTTTGAATTCTTGTAATTTACCAGAAACCAATTCTAACTTCTTGTATTTAGATTTTTGTCCACCTTCCTCTTCTTTACAGGATTCCATTATCTCTTTCAAAAAGATATCAAAGTCATATATTGTTTGTTTATCATGGGTCATTAGTAAAACTCTAGTATTACTATTCCCCTTAAAAAATCTAGTTAAACAGTATTTTAAATACGAGGTTATTCCAACTTTATTTTCCATATCAAAACTAGAAATTGGATCGTCAATAACAATAAAATATTCATGACTATAAGCATCTGCTAACTCTCTCTGTTGAATTATCTCAGTAAAGAAATAACATAATGCCAGCGCATTTCGTTCCCCTACGGAAACCCTACTGGGGACCACAGACTTACCTCTTGATAACAGATAGTATTTTCCGTTTTGATTCTGTATAGCTAACCGATTTTTTGAAAAAAATATGTAATTTAAACTTTTATTAATTTCATCAACTGCAATATCTATATTAAGTTTCTTGTCTTCTAAATCAGAAATCTGCTTCTCATAATCCTTTACTCGTTTACTACTGCTATTATAATTATTTTCACAAATTGCTTTTTTATTTGTTTTCTCTTGAAACTTTTTGTATGCATCTTGAATTTCATAAAAAGCTAATTCATTATTTATTTGAAGGAGATCTACTTTTAACTTTTGAATATCCGAGATTTCTGAATTATGTTTGATAATTGCTTGGTTAATTTTTTCAATATCATGCTCTGCTTGACTTAATTCTTGAGAAAAGCTTATATTAGGTAACTCAACTATATTATATGGATTATCAATCTTCTTATCGATTATTGAGTTAATTTCGTTAAATTTAGCATTCAAAGCATTAATACTATTTTGATAAGACTGAATTAATATTGGATCTATCTGTTCATAACCAGAAAAATCTTGATTAATCTCATCAATTTTTTTACCTCTCAATGCGGATTGGTGTTCTTCGACTGCTCTTGATAGTAGTTTAGTTATGCCATTCGTGAGTTCAACTTTAACATCTTCTGATACTGATTGAGTACAAAAAGGACATTTTTTTTGATGTTCATCTTCAAAGAAATCTTTAACTTCTCTCAAATGACGTTCACCTTTTGTGGAATCAGATAATAATGTCAGTAAATACTTATCCCTAGAATTCAACTCAGGTTCTTCGATTTTTTCAGACAATAAAGTTGATAATTCATTGCTATCAAAATTAATATCAGGTAAAGATAGTTCATTATTTATAGTAACTGCGGAATCTCTTATTGAAAAATATCTAGCTTTTTTATTGTTGAATTCAACCTCTAACTCATTTTTATCTAAGATTGGTTGTAAATCAACAAAATTTTGAAAGGTATTATTATGAACGGGAGATGCAGCTCGATTTCCTTTTATCTCCCTATCTCTTTCGGCCCAGTTGCCTACTCCTTTCAAAGAATCTGTCATTTCCTTTTTCCAAAAGTCTGGAGATTTTTCATTTTTTTCATCTAAATATTCTTCATATTCAGCATAATAATCTTGAGATTCAATTTGTGATTCTGATAACTGCGTTCTTAATCTATCCAGTTCCTCATCGATATCAACCTGTTCACCTAAAATTACAATTGTATCTAACCCTTCTTGAGCAATTTTGACTTTCTGATCAACATAGTGTTCATTGAAAACAAATATCGATTTTCGTTCAGTATCACTAAGTACAATATTATTATTATTTTTATCAATAAATGATACTCTATCTGTTCCAAACTCACCATTTTTTAATTGATTTATTCCTCGAGCAATGGTACTTTTCCCTGAACCATTCCTTCCAAACAATAAACTTGCCCTATCGTTTTGTACTGGATTTGTTCCCTCAAAATTTCCTTCAAAGAGTTCTAATTTTGTTTCATCTTCAAAAATACCTGATTTTATATTAATTCCTTTAATTTTTTCAAACATTTTTTCTTTAGACCCCTCTCCCCTAAAACTCTCCCACACTATCTGGTTCATCACTAAATAAAGTCACATGTCCCATCTTGCGGTTGTGCTTCGCTTCTATTTTACCATACATGTGGAGGTGGGCGCTTGGATTTTCTGTGACATATTTTTCAGCAGCTTCGACATGCTGGCCGAGGACATTGAGCATGACGGCTGGAGCATGCAGTTTGATAGCTGGCAATGGTGCCCCCAGAACACCCAGAATATGGGCATCAAACTGGGAGAAGTCGCAAGCTTCAATAGAGTAGTGCCCAGAGTTGTGTGGTCGTGGGGCAATCTCGTTGACAATGATATCATCAGCTGTCGCAAACATTTCCACGCAAAGGGTTCCAGACAAGTTGAGTTGCTCAGCGATTCTCACTGCCATAGCTTTGGCTTTCTCGGCTAAACTTTCAGAAATGCGAGCAGGCACAATAGTTTTTGAAAGGATATTGTTTCGGTGGATATTTTCCTGAACTGGGAAAACCGTCACGTCCTTGCCATTTCCTGATACAATGACAGAAATTTCAAGGTCAAAATTGACAAATTCTTCCAAAACACAGTCTGCTGAATCGGCTAGTGCATTGGCTTCTTCCAAGTCTTCTGCCGAGCGAATGACCTTTTGTCCATGGCCATCATAACCACCTGTTGCCGTCTTGAGGACATAGTTTTTCGACAGGTCGATATCTGCCAAGTCTTGGCTAGAAGTCACAACCTTGTAAGGTGCTACAGTGACTTGAGCCTTGTTTGAGAGGAAGTCTTTCTCAAAGATCCGGTTTTGGGAGATGCGAAGCAGGTCGGTCCCTTGAGGGAGTTGCCCATCCTTGATAACAGCATCAAGACCGTCAGCATCTACATTCTCAAATTCATAAGTCAGGACATCGCAACGCTCAGCTAGCTGACGAAGGGCATCCACATCGTTATAAGGCGCCACAATGATTTCCGCCACACGAGAGGCTGGGCAATCCGCAGCAGGATCCAGCGCAATGACCTTGTGCCCCATATAGATAGTTGAGATCGCCATCATCTGACCCAGCTGACCGCCACCGATAATTCCGATTGTTTTAGATGAGCTCATTGGTAGACTCCTCTGCGATTTTTCCTTGTTCTTCTGCAAAATCTGCCAAAGCTGTCGCGATAGCTTGATCCTCTACTGAAAGAAGACGGAGGGCGAAGAGAGCCGCATTTGTCGCACCAGCTTCACCGATAGCCATTGTCGCAACAGGTACGCCACCCGGCATCTGAACGATAGAATAGAGTGAATCCACTCCACTAAGAGCACGAGATTTGACTGGCACACCAATGACTGGAAGGGTTGTTTTAGCAGCGACCATACCTGGCAAATGGGCTGCACCTCCAGCACCTGCGATGATAACCTTGATGCCACGACTACGAGCTTCTTCGGCATGTTGGAACATGAGGTCTGGTGTACGGTGGGCAGAGACAACTTTCTTTTCGTAGGCTACACCGAAGCGGTCTAAGACTTCTGCTGTTTTTTGCATGGTTGCCCAATCGGATTTTGAGCCCATGATAATGGAAATTACGGGTTTCATTTCTTCTCCTTTTTCCTGTTTTTCAACAATCACCTTAGGTTGTGAGGGACGGCAGCAGCCATCAAAGGTGTCTCATGCCTAAATTGGAAGCCCAAGGTCTTCTAATTTCCCTGAACGGCGGCGATTGTTCTATATTAGCTCGCTAACGCTCGCAAACCATACGGTCATTAACGTATTTTGTGAATTTTTATTTTTCTTTTTGATAATCGTCTAATGTAGTGCGGACGTAAGCGACCGCCTAGGGCGTTCCATTACTAAAACTGGAGCCTAGGTCTCCAGTTTTCCGCTCCTAGTAGCAAAGCTACTAGGAGTTCCACTACTGCGACGATTATTCTATTTTGGCTCGCTTTCGCTCGCCATAACAAAGTTAGTATCTGTTAATCTTTTATCGCCTTGCTTCCGATATCTGTTCGGTAGAAGAGGCCTTCTGTTTTTTGTTGGGTGAGTTCTTGGTAGATGGTATCTTGAGCCTCTTTGACGGTATCTGCTGTGTTAACGAGCATATAGACACGTCCACCGTTTGATAGCAGTGCTCTGCTATTTGCCGCAAACTTAGCACCTGCATAGTAGGTGATAATGCCGCCATTGGTTTTTGCTGGCAATGCAACACCCTTTTCATATTCTAGCGGGTAACCCTTGGATGCGACAACCACACCCAGAGTCACACCCTTATCCGTCCAGGTGATGTTTGGCTCCTTGCTATCCAGAATATCTGTAATATTTTGTGCAAAGTCAGATGTCAAACGAGGCAAGATAATCTGTGTTTCAGGATCTCCAAAGCGAGCATTGAACTCGATGACTTTAGGACCTTCTGCTGTCAGGATAAGCCCTGCGTAGAGGATGCCAAGATACGGACGGCCTTCTTTGATCATCCCTTCAAGAACTGGCTTGACAATAGTCTCAACCGCTGTGTCAACTACACTCTGTGGCAAGTGTGGAACTGGCGCATAGGCACCCATACCACCCGTGTTAGGCCCTTTGTCACCATCATAGGCACGTTTGTGGTCTTGCGCTGTCGGCATGATATAGAACTTGTCGCCATTGACAAAGACAAAGAGTGAAAATTCCTCTCCTTCAAGGAATTCCTCAATAACTACACGCGCACCTGAGTCACCAAATTTATTGTCCAAAAGCATCTCGTGAGCTGCTTCGACCGCTTGCTCGACTGTCTCCGCAACGACGACACCTTTCCCAAGCGCCAAGCCATCCGCCTTGACCACGATAGGCGCACCCTGTTTTTCGATATAGACCTTGGCTTCCTCAAAATCCGAGAATGTGCCATAGGCTGCTGTCGGAACGCCATATTTGACCATGATTTCCTTGGCAAAATCCTTGGACCACTCCAGCTCCGCTGCCAATCTTGTCGGACCAAAGGCTTTGAGACCCGCTGCATGGAAATCATCCACGATACCAGCCGCAAGGGCGTCATCTGGCCCGATAAAGGTCCAAGCAATATAGTTGGTTTTTGCAAACTCAATCAATTTAGAATGTTCGGAAATGGAGATATTTACCAACTCCAAACCATCCAGAGTCATCCCATCATTCCCAGGAGCTACAAATACTTTTTCAACGTCTTTTGACTCAAGTAACTTCTTAGCAATCGCATGTTCACGACCACCTGAACCTACAACTAACAGCTTCATCTCACAACCTCTTTTGCGAATTATTTAATAACATTATACCATAAACGTTCGTTTTAATCTTATTTCACTCCGCATTTTTACGCAAAAAAGGAAAGAAACTGTTTTCTTCCCTTTCGTTTTCTTAATGTCTAAAATGTCTCACTCCTGTGAAGACCATGGTCAAGCCATATTTATCCGCAGCTTCGATAGACTCTTGGTCACGGACTGAGCCACCGGGCTGGATGATGGCCTTGATCCCTGCTTTGGCGATTTCTTCCACATTATCCGCAAATGGGAAGAAGGCATCCGAAGCAAGCACAGCGCCGTCAAGGCGGTCTTTGGCTTGGTCAACGGCAATACGAACAGAGGCCACACGATTAGTTTGACCTGGACCAACACCCAGTGTCATGTGGTCATTGGTTACAATGATTCCGTTTGATTTGACATACTTGATAGCCTTCCAAGCAAACTCAAGAGCTGTCGCTTCTGTCTCAGTTGGCTGACGTTTGGTCACCACTTGCCAATCAGCTGGGCTTTCTTTCACTACGTCTTGATTTTGCACCAGAAGTCCACCAACTACACCTGTGTATTCTGCTTCCACTTCACTGGCCTCTTGAGCATCAAATGGCAAGGCAAGGATACGCAAGTTTTTCTTTTTGTTGGTCAAAATGGCTAGCGCTTCATCCGTATAGCTTGGTGCAATGATGATTTCAAGGAAAACGCCGTGCATCTTCTCAGCTGTCGCAGCATCCACCTCACGGTTGAGAACGACAATCCCACCAAAGATAGACACTGGGTCAGACTCATAAGCGTAGTCCCAAGCAGTCTCGATGTCATCAGCTTGACCAATCCCACATGGGTTCATGTGTTTGAGAGCTACAACCGTTGGGCGTTCTTTGAAATCGCGAATAATACGAATGGCAGCGTCAGCATCGCGGATATTGTTAAATGACAATTCTTTCCCGTTGAGCTGTTTCGCTGAAGCAATCGAATAGTCTGTTGGCAAAGCTTTTTGGTAGAAATCCGCATCTTGTTGAGGATTCTCACCGTAACGCATAGCTTGTTTGAGGTCATAGGTCAAAGTGAGCTTTTCAGGTTTGCTTTCTCCGACTTGAGCTGTGAAATACTCTGCAATCAAGGCGTCATAAGCCGCTGTGTGACGGAAAACTTTGGCTGCCAAACGTTGACGCGTTTCGTAAGTCGTTTCACCATTGGCTGACAACTCGTCCAAAACCACTGTATAGTCAGCAGGGTCTACCACAACCGTCACGCTGGCATGATTCTTCGCTGCCGAGCGAAGCATAGATGGCCCACCGATATCGATGTTCTCAACCGCATCAGCGTACCTCACGTCTGGTTTGAGGATCGTTTCCTTGAAAGGATAAAGGTTGACCACTACAAGGTCGATAAGCTCAATTTGGTTCTCCTTGGCCGCTTCCAAGTGGCTATCCAAATCACGACGGGCGAGGAGCCCACCGTGGATATTTGGATGAAGGGTCTTAACACGGCCATCCATCATCTCTGGGAAGCCCGTCACATCATCGATCGCAATAGTCTCCACCCCAGCATTGTCAAGGGCAACCTTTGTCCCACCTGTCGAGATAATATCCCAACCAAGTTTTTTGAGTTCTTGGGTAAATTCAACAATGCCCGCTTTATCTGAGACGCTGATTAAGGCGCGTTTAGTCATGTTAGTTATCTTCCTTTTCTAATATCATATACTTCACTTCGTATAAAATATCTGTTAAATACACTTCTTTTGAAGCCTTTCCAAATACAGGATATTTAATAATTTTTTTAATCCCACTATCTATAAGTTTGATTAAAATTACCATTATAGCTACAATAATAATTATATTTCCAAACGTTTCGCCAGAAATGTTTGTTTTATCTTCAACGAATAATCTATTTAAAGCCAGAGTAATAGTTGCTGTTACCAAAACTTTCCCAATAGTACCTATAGCTTTAACTATATTTTCATATTTTTGTAGCTGACTATTTCTTTTCTCGCTTAAATCATTAACCAACATATCAGCGACTTCTTTAGCATTATCTCCGTAAAGATATTTCAATCTATACTTGACTTTATCACATAATTTGGTAAATTTACTAGGCACCCCAACTGAAACTTCATCAAATTTTATAGTATAAAATAAAACTAATACTGTAAAAATTATGGTAAGAAAAATAAGAATATTCCTCAAACAAACAAATTTAGGGAAAAATTGGAATACAATTGCAGCTCCTATGATAAACAGTATCCATAAGATAAAGTATATCATCAACCTTTGTCTCTCTTTCCGTATTTCAGGATAAAATTGTTTTTCATATTCATTAAAGGATGCTTCAAATTCTTTTATATTTTTCAACAAATCATCAACTACTTTATTCATAAAATTCTCTTATTTATCCTTTCCACTCCCAAACTATCCAGCACCTCTGGATACAACTTATACTCTGCTTCATGAATCCGTTCTTCAAAACTGTCAATGGTATCATCAGCTAACCGTGGCACACGGACTTGTTTGATAACCTTGCCTGTATCCACACCTGAATCCACCCAGTGAATGGTCACGCCGCTCTCAGCAACGTCAGCATTCCAAGCATCCTCAATCCCATGAGCTCCTGGAAATTCTGGCAAGTAGGCTGGATGAATGTTGATAATCCGACCTTCATAAGCCGCCAATAAGGTTGGCCCAACGATTTTCATGTAGCCTGCTAGGCAAATCAAGTCAATCTGGTGTTCTTCCAAGAGTTCGACAATAGCTGCTTCGTAGTCTGCCTTGCTTTCAAACTCCTTGAGTTCAAAAGCATAGGACAGAACGCCGAGCTGCTCTGCACGCTCAAGCACATAGGCGTCACGATGGTCTGAAAAGACAAACTCTACTGGAAATTCTTCGGCAATCACCTGAAAATTTGAGCCATTACCAGAGGCAAAAACCGCTATTTTTTTCATTTGATGATGACACTTTCGTTTTCTTTCTTGACGATACGACCAATTTCATAGACTGGTTCATCCAACAACTCCTTGACACGAATTACATTTTCAGGGCTAACTGCTAGCATAAGTCCCACACCCATATTGAAGATTTCAAACATTTCTTCGTGTTTAATCTGACCGTATTTTTCAAGGGCTTTGAAAATTGGAAGCACTGGAACTTTGCTTTCATCAATCTCAGCAGCCAAGTCAGCTGCAAACATACGAGGGACATTCTCAATAAAGCCACCACCTGTGATGTGGGCAATGCCGTTGACCAACCCTTCCTTGATGAGTGGTAAGACAGCCTTGACATAGATACGAGTCGGCTCAAGAAGAACTTCCTTGAGTTGCTTGCCTTCCAATTCTGGCAAGATTTCCTCACCTGTGTAATCCGCAAAGACACGACGGACGAGAGAGTAACCATTGGAATGAATCCCACTTGAAGCAAGTCCGAGAAGAACATCTCCTTCTGCCACCTTTGAACCGTCAATGATTTGAGATTTTTCAGCCACACCAACCGCAAAACCAGCCAAGTCATAGTCATCTTCGCCGTACATGCCAGGCATTTCAGCCGTTTCCCCACCAATGAGGGCAGCACCTGCCTGCACACAACCTTCTGCCACACCAGCGACAACTTGTTCTAGCTTAGCTGGTTCATTCTTCCCTGTCGCTACGTAGTCAAGGAAATAGAGGGGCTCCGCACCCGCAGCGATGATATCATTGACACACATGGCTACACAGTCCTGACCGATGGTATCGTGCTTGTCGTACTTGATAGCCAGCATGAGCTTGGTTCCGACACCATCAGTTCCTGAAATCAAGACGGGTTCTTTGACACCTGTTTTTGAAAGGTCAAACATACCACCAAAGCCACCCAGAGCTCCCATGACACCTGCACGCTCCGTACGAGCCACGTGCTTTTTAATCCGTTCAACAACTTCATAACCCGCTTCAACATCCACACCAGATTGAGCGTACGCATTTTTATTTGCCATTTTATTTTTCCTTTTCTTTTTTTGGGGGAAAGATTGCGACGTATTTCTAGATAAACAATTATTTTATCTAAAAATACTAGTCAGGGCTCTAGCTTTGATCCTATAGGACAAAGCGTCTACTGACAAATACTTTAGCTTTTAGTCAGTAGTGAGACGTGAAGCATAAGCATTCTTATTTGTCATTCTATCTCCTCTTCCTTTCCTTTAATGGAGAATCTATTGTCTATTTGTAAAAACTGGTCTTTTCTTCCAAACTTCTACGATAGTCTTCCTCATAGTCGTAGAGAGGTGTTGGGTAGTCACCGTCAAAGTAAGCGACACAGAGACCACCATTTGGCGCATCTGTTTCAATACCAATTGAATCAATCAACCCCTCAACAGAAAGATAAGTCAGACTGTCCGCACCAATGATTTGGCGAGTTTCTTCGACCGTATGATTAGCCGCAATCAGCTCCTGACGTGTCTGGATATCAATCCCGTAGAAACATGGATAAGCTAGCGCTGGACTACCAATGGCAACGTGAACCTCAGTCGCACCCGCTTCTTTCAAGAGTTGAACGATCCGACGAGAGGTTGTTCCACGTACAATAGAGTCATCAATCATAACCACACGCTTGCCTTTTACAACGCCTGAAACAGCAGAGAGTTTCATCCGCACCCCTTGCTCCCGCAATTCTTGAGTCGGTTGGATAAAGGTACGTTGGGTGTATTGGTTCTTGATGAGCCCCATTTCATTTGGTAGCCCGGACTCTTCCGCAAATCCCATAGCCGCGCTGAGGGAAGAATTGGGCACACCGACCACGATATCCGCCTCATGCTTGAATTCACGCGCCAATTGGGCACCCATACGTTTACGAGCCGTATGGACATTGACACCATGAATGTTAGAATCAGGGCGGGCAAAATAGATATACTCCATAGAACAAATCGCCAACTGAGTATCATCTGTATAGTTGTCATACTGGATACCCTTGTCATCAATAATCACAATCTCACCTGGCTTCAAATCACGAATCCATTCAGCACCAATGACCTCAAAAGCACAAGTTTCAGAGGAAACAACCACCGCTCCGTTGGCCATTTTCCCGATAGAAAGCGGACGGAAACCATTGGGATCAAGAGCCGCAATCAACTTGTCTTCAAACAGCAAGATATAGGCAAAACCACCTTTAACTAGACTGAGCGCCTCCTTGATTTTGCCCATTAGATTAGGATTATGACTGCGACGAATGAGGTGAGCCAAGATTTCCGAGTCCGAAGTCGCGCTGAAAATCGCTCCTCTATCTTCCAATTCTTTCTTGAGAGAGGCCGCATTGGTCAGATTTCCATTATGAGCCAACCCAAACTGCATATCGTGAAAACGGAAGAGGAAGGGCTGGATGTTATCTACAGAAGCTTCGCCAGCAGTCGCATAACGCACATGCCCAATCGCACCAGTTCCTGTCAATTTATCTAAGTTAGCAGGATTTCTGAAGACTTCTGATAGAAGACCCATATCGCGATGTCGCTTTAGTTTCCCTTGATCATTGGAGAGGATTCCTGCCCCCTCCTGACCACGGTGTTGAAGACTGTGGAGACCAAAATAGGTCAATTTAGCAGCATCTGGATGTCCCCAGATACCGAAAACACCGCATTCTTCATTAAGAGATTTTACTTCGTATGTCATTTTTTATACCTAATTTTTATTTGTGTAGCACCAAGAGCTAAATCTACATGATTTTTACATTACTGCCACTATCTATTAGAAAATCTGTAAGTCTTATTTTCCAGTAAAGTATTTAACCGCTGACGCGAACAGGTGCTGGTCTTTATTTCCTGGGATGTTTTGGAAGAGACCGTCTTCATAACGTTCTGAGTGCCCCATCTTACCGATGATTTGGCCGTTCTTGCTGGTAATTCCTTCGATAGCATGGACAGAACCATTTGGATTGTACTTAGAGTCCATACTTGGTTTGCCGTCAAAGTCAACGTATTGGCTAAAGATTTGACCATTGTCACGGAGCTCCGCAAATTCTTCAGCCGTCACGACAAACTTCCCTTCACCGTGTGAAACAGGAATAGCGTGGATATCGCCTACTTGCACACCAGCTAACCATGGTGAGTTGGTATTGGCAATACGGGTTTCCACCATCTTGGCCACGTGTTGGTTGGCATCATTGTAGAAGAGGGTTGGGCTAGTACTGTTAGCATCCTCGAAATTCCCGTATGGAAGAAGACCTGATTTGACCAAAGCCTGGAATCCATTACAGATACCGATAATCAAGCCACCACGCGCGATAAAGCTATCAATAGCCACACGGACTTTTTCATTGAGCAGAATATTGACAATGAACTTGGCTGAACCATCTGGTTCATCCGCAGCTGAGAATCCACCGGCAAAGAAGAGAATGTTAGCCTTGCCGATGTTGTCAACCATAGTTTCAACTGACTTGACAATAGCCTCTTCATTCAAGGTCACAAATGGCATCAAGTTGACCTCTGCGCCTTCTTTTTCAAATGCCTTAGCTGAATCATACTCTGAGTTTGTTCCTGGGAAGACTGGGATATAGACCACAGGTTTTTCAACCTTTTCTTTTGCTTTAATCACAACATCTGATACCACAGCTGGTACTTCAGCTAGTTCTTTGGCTTGGGCAAACTCTGTTGGGTAAACTTTTTCCAGTTTTCCTTGGAAGGCACTGTCAAGCTTGTGTCCATCTAGCTTCACACCGTTGACAAGGAGTGTAAAGTCTGCACTTGTTTGACCGATTTTCTCTACTCCAGTGATTTCTTCAGGAGAGGTAAAGACAAATCCGCCCAATTGTGCTGTCAAAGAACTTTCAAGTTCAGGCAAGGTTACCTCTGCACCAATATGATTTCCAAAAGTAGCAAGAGCCAAACTTTCAACCACACCACCGTATTTGACAGCTGATGCAGATGTCACTTTATGAGCCTTTTGAAGGGCTTCAAACTGAGCAAAATTTGACTTAATCAAGTCAAAATCAATCTCTGCAGCAAGAGCTTGACCTGGGATGTAGTAGATGTTTTCCCCAGCAGTCTTGAACTCAGGAGAAAGTACCTTCCGGCTATCTGCCGTCGTCACCCCAAAAGCGACCAAGGTTGGCGGTACTGTCAATTCTTCAAAAGTACCAGACATGGAGTCCTTACCACCGATAGATGGCAAACCAAGCTGAATTTGTGCCTCGATAGAGCCTAGGAGAGCTGCTACTGGCTGACCAAAACGCTCAGCTTGTTTGTCCATGCGCTCGAAGTACTCTTGGTAAGAGAAGCGAGCCTTAGACCAGTTGGCACCAGCAGCAACCAAACGAGCAGTTGCTTCAATAACCGCATAAGCAGCACCGTGGTATGGAGACCATTCTGCAATATAAGGATTAAACCCTTGAGCCATGACAGACGCAGTATGAGTCACACCGTGTTGGACTGGCAATTTCTGTACAGATGCCTCAGTTGGTGTGAGTTGGTAGCGACCACCAAGTGGGTGATTAACCGTTGAACGACCGACCGAACAGTCAAAGATGGTCTGCAAGCCTTTTTGACTCGCATGGTTGAGGTCAGATAGAACCGCAAGGGTATCTGCTTCCAGTGTGTCAGCGCTTGTTGTACGCTCTTCTGGGAGTTTGACATCCTTGTCCACAACCTTTGCATCGACAACGACACGTACACCATTGGTATCAAGGAAACGACGCTCCAAGTCCACAATTGTCTCACCATTCCAGTGCATAACCAGATTTGGTTTTTCAGTGACTGTCGCAACCACAACAGCGTCAATATTCTCTTTGTTACATTCTTCAACAAAGGCATCTACGTCTTCAAGACGCACCACAACCGCCATCCGTTCTTGTGATTCAGAGATGGCAATTTCGGTACCATTCAAGCCCTGGTATTTAAGAGGCACCTTGTTAAGATCAATTTCAAGACCGTCTGCTAATTCACCGATAGCCACACAGACACCACCAGCACCAAAGTCATTAGATTTCTTGATAACACGAGTGACATTGCCATTACGAAAAAGGCGTTGAATCTTGCGTTCTTCGATAGCATTCCCTTTTTGAATCTCAGCACCAGCAGTCTCTACAGACTCAACCGTTTGAATTTTAGAAGAACCCGTCGCACCACCGACACCGTCACGCCCAGTCTTACCACCGAGGAGGATAATGACATCGCCCGCTTCCGGTTTTTCACGGACAACATTGCCCTTGGGAGCCGCACCAACAACGGCACCAAGTTCCATACGCTTAGCAACGAAACCTGGGTGGAAATATTCACGAACGTAGGTTGTTGCAAGCCCAATCTGGTTACCGTATGAAGAATAACCATGAGCCGCTGTTTTAGAAATGACTTGTTGTGGCAGTTTCCCAGCGCGAGTTTCTGAAATCGGTGCTGTAATATCACCAGCACCTGAGATCCGCATGGCTTGGTAAACATATGAACGTCCTGACAATGGGTCACGAATGGCTCCACCAATACAGGTAGCAGCCCCACCAAATGGCTCAATTTCCGTTGGGTGGTTGTGAGTTTCATTCTTGAACATTAGGAGCCATGGCTCTTTCACACCATCAACATCCACTTCGATTTCTACTGAGCAAGCATTGATTTCGTCTGACACTTCCATGTCGTCTAAACGTCCATTAGCACGCTCATAACGACCAAAAATAGTCGCCATATCCATCAAGGTTTGAGGTTTTTCAGAACGCCCCAACTCCTCACGCATGGCAATATACTTGTCATAGGTTGACTGCAATTGTTTTTGGAATTTAGAAGCTGAAAAGTCGATGTGTTTCAACTCTGTCTCAAAAGTCGTATGACGGCAGTGGTCAGACCAGTAAGTGTCCAAAACCTTGAGTTCTGTTTCCGTCGGCACGCGCCCGATTGACTTAAAGTAGTCTTGAATAAAGAGCAAATCATCCACTTCCATGGCCATCCCTTGTTTAGCCTTGTAGCGAGCAAAGTCTTCTGCTGTATAGCTTTCAAAGAAAGTCAATTTGGGAATAGTCTTGTCTGACGCAGAAAATTCCTGCTTGGCAATCCCTGTCGTGATATCCTTGAAACGAGAATCAACTGGATTAAGCAAGTAGTTTTTGACCGCTTCTAACTCAGTCGCATCAATATCTTTATTGACCAAATAAAGTTGGGCTGTATTAACTGTCACATCACTCGAACTTCCCAGCAAAAGCAAGGCTTCCTGTGAAGAAGCTGCACGTTGGTCAAATTGCCCAGGTAGGCTTTCAATAGCAAAGAAAGCATAGTTAGCCAGATCCGCCTGTACAGCAACTTCGTCCCAGACGTGGTCTGTCACCTGCTCAGAGAAGATGTGTTTCTCTGCAGGTGCAAACAAGTCCTCTGCCAAATCAAATACATCATAAACTTGCACAATGCGAATACTTTTCAAAGTTGACAGTCCCAAGTTATGCTGGAGTTCTCTCACCAAACTCTCTGACTTAACCTGAAAATCAGCCTTTTTTTCAACAAAAATACGTTTATCCATCAATCCTTATTCCTTTATTTCAGCTCTTGCAATGTTCCCAAACAGCCTTGAGGTTGTTATTTCAATTTCTGCAACTTTTCCCAGACAATCTCGTAAACATCTGTTAGTTCTCCCAATCCTCTACGGAAAACATCCTTATCCATGTGGTTGCCATCCGCATCCCACAAGCGACAGTTATCTGGTGAAAATTCATCTGCTAAGATAATCTTGCCATCCTTGTCAAAACCGAACTCTAGCTTAAAGTCAATCAACTTAAGCCCAATCTCAGCAAACCAGACCTTCAAGAGTTCATTGATTCGACGAGTTTCTTCCTTCAAGTAAGCGATTTGCTGGTCATCCGCAATCTGTAGGAATTTCACATGCTCGTCATTGATGAATGGATCATCCAAGTCATCATTTTTGTAATAAAACTCGACAATCGGAGTCTCCAAGGCGATTCCCTCATCCACACCAAAACGTTTTGAAAAGGAACCAGCAGTATAGTTGCGAAGCACGACTTCCAAAGGAATAATCTCAACCTTTTTATTGAGTTGTTCCGTATCTGAAAGTTTCTCCACAAAGTGAGTTGCCACACCAGCCGCATTTAATTTCTCAAAAATAAAAGATGAAATCTGATTATTCAATACTCCCTTGCCCGCAATCTGCTCCTTCTTAACACCATTGAAAGCAGTCGCCTGATCCTTGTAAGTTGAAATAATAAGATTTTCATCCTCAGTTGTATAGATATCTTTAGCTTTTCCCGAATAGATCAATTGTTTTGACATTTTAAAGTTCGCCTTTCGTATTACTTGAGCACATTCTACCATAAAAAACCTAAAATTACAAGAATTTAACCGAATAAATAACGTAGTAACCTCAAAAATCATAAAGAAAAAACTGCAAGAAGAATCTTTCTCACAGTTTTAAAATCATTTAACTCTAAAAACACGAACATTACTCTTTGTTCAAAAATTGATCCAAATAATAACGTAGGTAACTTTTCTTGCCCGTAATCATCTGCAAGCGACCTTCCACCCCGTACCGAAGTTTTTCAGCCTGCTCCGAAGTTAGATTAGTCTCCGCCTCGATTTTAAAGAAATTCCCTTTCTCGGTCTTAGTAGCTGTCGCATCAATACTTGTAATAGTAGAATCTAGGAAAAGTTGATTCTTAGCATCATGAGTCGTCGTATAGCGAACAGAATCACCGACCTTGATCCTTGCTACATCCTTTGAACTAAGATAGGCTGTGAGTTTAGCTTTCCCTTCTTTCTCCAAAGACGGATAGAGTTGGGCTAGTAGGGCACCTTCTGCTACCATGGTAGAATCACTGGTCTCAGGATTAAGATGAAGCACCCCATCCTCACTTGCCATAATTTTCCCCTTGTCTAAAAGATTTCCCTGAACTTTCTTACCTGACTCTGCCTCCAAGATTTTCTGGTCTAGAAGGGTCAATTCCTGACCAACCTTTGCCAAGTGTTGGGATTTAAGGGATTCCAATTGACTGCTTAAACCTGATGCATAGGCTTGCTGGGTACCTGAACCTGCATACTGAACACGGTAAGTAGCAAGACTGGATTCTAACTGAGAAAGCTGTGCTTCAACTTGCGCAACTGCTTGTGCCTTAGCTTGCGGATTTTCCTCACCCTGAGACTTATAGGACTGGTAGAGAGAGTAGGCTAGATTCTGACTGGCCAAGGAAGCGCCTGTTTCAATAGCTGACTTAGCTGTCTGGTAATCGCGAATTTTAGCCTCTGTTTGGCTGATGAGGTTGCCGATTTCGGCTTGAGTCTGACTAGCTGCTGCATTCTGGGATGCGATGGTCTCATTTTGTTGCGATGTACTAGCCCTAAGACTGCCTGCTTGACTGATGTAGTCGCGAAAGGTGGCTTGGTAGCCAAACTTATCCTCCTCTGGAAAGTGGTTCTCCCCTTCTTGCAAGCTCTTCTGCAAATACTTCAATTGCTTTTTTTGATCCTTGAGCATGTCCAACTGACTGGCATAGGCCTCCGCTTGGACACCCTCTGCCCCATCCTGATATTGAAGCAACAGTTCTCCCTTTTTAACCAGCTTATTTTCTTCCAGATGATTGACAAGAATACGATTGTTGCTAGTTGACTGGATATTTGCCAGGATACGACTAGGCTCAACAGTAGCTCTAGTAGACAAACTCATCTCCTTCTCTGCAAATGTTGCAAATCCAAGCAAAAACACAAGCAGAAGGGACATGGGGACAATCACCCGACTGGAAAAATTATGGTAACGACGATTATAAAACTCCGCACTTTCTAAAAATTCTGGTTTCATCCTCTCCTCTTTCTAGCTATTCACCAAATGGGCGTAAAATCCACCCTGTGCAAGCAAATCAGCATGCTTTCCTTCTTCGACAATCTTGCCCTGATCCAAGACAACAACCTTCTCTGTCCGCTCAGCAATAGTCAAACGGTGAGCAATGAAAATCAAGGTCTTGTCTAAAGCCATGAGATTATCGACAATTCGCTTCTCTGTCAAAATATCCAAACTGCTGGTCGCCTCATCCAAAATCAAGACCGGCGCATCTGTCAAGAGAGCACGCGCCAGAGCAATTCTCTGACGTTGACCACCTGATATTCCTGCCCCATCCGAAGTCAATTCTGTCTGGTAATTCAGTGGCATGCGCTCAATGTCCTCCCGAATCTCTGCCAACTCGACCGCCCGTAAGATATCCTCTTGAGTCGTCCCTTCCTTGGCCCCAAGGAGAAGATTCTCCAAAATCGTTCCGTTAAAGACATAAGGCTGTTGAGGCAGATAGTTGATATACTGACGCAGAGCCTTTTTATCAATCTGATTGAGATTGACACCACCCAGACTAATCTCTCCCTGACTTGGGTCGTAAAAATTAACCATCATCTTGGCCAAGGTCGTCTTACCTGACCCTGAAATTCCCACAAAAGCCACCTTAGAACCTTGGGGAATGGTCAAATTGATGTCTGACAAGACATCTCGACCATAGCCATACTTGTAGTAAACCTGCTTGAAGGTCATATCTCCCTTCATCAAGCTCAGATCCTCAACTGTTTTCTTCTCCTCAAACTCAGAAGCTACCAGATAAACCTCATTCAGACGGTTATTGGCAACCTGCGCAGTCTGAAGTTTGGTTTGCAGATTGATGATATTTTCCAAAGGATTGGTAAAGTAAACCAGCAAGGTATTATAGGTAATCAACTGCCCCAAACTCATCTTGCCATCCATAACCAGAACAGCCCCCATCCAGAGAATGCCGACATTGAGCAAGAGATGGGCAACCTTTTTCAGAGCCTTTTGCTGACTCTCTGCCCGACTATAGGTAAAAGATTTTTTCAGATAATCCACAAATTCCTTGTCAATCTTTTGGTAACGCTGACTTTCACTGGTCAAGGACTTAATAGTCTCAATACCGTTGATGTCCTCAATGATAGAAGAAGACAGAACCGCATTGGCTTCCATGGTATCCCGATTCATCTTTTCAAACGGCTTCATAAAGGCAAAGATAATCACTGTGTAGATAGGAAGTGCCAATAAGGTCATGAAAAAGAGATTGGTATTTTGTGAAAATAAAACAAGAGAAATAATGACAACCGTTGACACATCTAGGAAAATCGAAAGAATGGTCGAAGCCAGCGCATCGATGATACTGTTAGCATCTGTGAAACGAGACACGATTTCCCCTGTCCTGCGTGTCGCAAAGAAGGACATAGGCAGGTGAAAAACATGCTTGATATAGGACAAAATCACATCAATCGACAAGCGTTGCCCCAAAACAAGTAAGAGATACTCCTGAGCGTAAGACAAAATCTGCTGAAGAATATAGACGATGACCAGCCCAATAGAAATAATCCCCAGCGTCGAACGCATCTGATCTGGCACATAGGTATCAATGATAGACTGCAGATAATAAGAACCCACAATGTTAATCAAGGTTACCAAGAGTGTTGCCAAAACGATATTGGCAATCAAGCCACGCTGCTTCACTAATATAGGGATAAAAGAGAGCAGGCCATTCTTTTGATCCTTATGAGGCTTATAGTCTGGACTAGGTGCCATAAAAAGAGTCACTCCTGTCCATTCTTCCGCAAAACGCTCACGTGGCAGTTTGGTCAATTTCACCCCAGGATCTGGATCGGCAATATGAATGCTATCCTTATCCTGCCCAGTCACCACATAGTAGTGGAGCAATTTCCCTTCCTTAAGCACATGGGCAACAAAAGGAAAAGTCAAATCTGGCAAGTCAAAAAGCGTCATATCCGCCTTAATTGCTCGCGTCTCAAAACCAATCTCCTCTGCCACCTTGACCAAGCCCAAAGCCGTAGTCCCATCCATGGTCGTCTTGGCCAATTCTCGCAAGTGAGCCAAAGAATAATAGCTACCGTAGTAGCCAAAAACCATGGCTAATGAAGCTACACCGCAGTCCATCTGATCCACCTGCGGACGATAGTGACGTTTCCCAAATTTCATATTCATCTCCTTTTCCTAATACTCAATGAAAATCNNGTTTTGAGGTTGTAGATAGGACTGACGAAGTCAGTCACATATATACGGCAAGGCGACGTTGACGTGGTTTGAATTTGATTTTCGAAGAGTATAAACTCATCTGATAACAACTATCTTACCCCAATCCTCAAACAAAAACTGGACTTCCTTCCCAAATGCGCCTATCTCCCTCCCAAATGCACTTTTAGGATAAAAAAATAGGCAGAACAAACGTCACGCCTAAAATATATATTTATTTCTTTTTCTTCCTAATTCTTTTGTCAATCATATATAAAACGATAATCGAAAACAGCGGTGGAACAATATAACTCTTTTCACTCATTGTCAGCTGAAATCCCAGAGTTGCTAGTATCTTAAAGATGAAAATATTCATCAAAAATAGAAAAACAAATACTAAAAAATATTTTAAAATCTTATTCATTTTTTTCTTCAACTCTCCTAATTTCTATAACTATTTTATCAAAAATACATGTAATACTCAAGGAAAATCAAAAAGCAAACTAGGAAGCTAGCCGCAAGCTGTACTTGAGTACGGTAAGGCGACGCTGACGTGGTTTGAATTTGATTTTCGAAGAGTATAAAACTCCAAATAAACACCTCAACTACACTTTTTTTGGCAAAAAATAGGCAGAACAAACGTCCTACCTACTAAAAATATGCTATTGAAAGGGAAATGATTTTTTACTGACACCCTAGGCAAGCTTGGAACAAATAAATCATTGATAGTAACCTTTACGACATCCTATTTAAAGTTACTTCAATTTTTAATGTCCCTGCTATTTTTAAGCCGCCTCTGGTATGATCTATTCATAGTCAGAATAGATAACACCGTTCTAAATTACGATTCATAGTTACTCCTTTTGTTGATTCGTTACTATAAGACACCTATTCCCTATAGAGCGTCTACTGCTTCAAATTTATCTATTCTTTTTTTCTTTACTTCTATATAAAAGAATGAAGACCATCATAAATAATGCAATCGTTGGTATATTGAAATTATCAAAGCAAGTAGGTAAAGATACTTTATTCATGTCAGCTACTAATCTGATGATGATATAAGACATTGAACTAAGTAATACCATAATTTCAGGCCAAACTTTCAGTATTGATTTAACAAATTTCATATTAAACTCCAATGTGATGCATTCTTAGATTCTACCCTAGCCATTTTCAGCTCAGACTAACAAATCATTCTTAGCTGCTCACTCTACTTGCTTTTTATTGGCCTTATATCCTAGATAAAAGAGCCCAAATAAAACGGGGTAAATTTCTGGATAAAATAGGGTATTGATTGGATTTTTCAACATCAAATACGTTACGATGTAGATTATGAGCGATACGGTAAAATAACCCTCAGCAAAGCCTAATAAAAATGTTTTCATAAGAAACTCCTAATTACCTGACAAGAATGGCGGAAAAACGCTACCATTCATATGCACAAAATCCTTTTGATTCATGTTCTTCATTTATAGTTTTGATTATTTTTTGACAAATCTTTGCGAAAAATACCAAAATATGCTGAGAAAAGCAACCCAACTAAAGTCCCTTGCCAATTAAAGGATACTAACGAACCTGTACGAATCACATGAAGCGCGACATTAAGAATTATTCCCAACAAAGGAAATATAGTGGCTAGTTTAGGTAACAATGTATTGAGATTAAGGTTGCGACTGTTCATTATCTAACGCCCACGACGAGCAAAATCTGAACCAAATTTGTAACCAGCATTAAAAATTTGTACAGCAGCATTCAGTACTCCTGCAATCCCAACTGCTTCCACAAGACCAAAACCACCTTTTGTTCCCACTAATTCATCGTCAGATAATTGATAAAATTGTTCTAAGTTCATGTTCGTCATTACTCCTTTGTATTATATTTTATTGCTATGTAAATGATTAAAATGAGTATTGGATAAGTAAATACTTCTGAAATATCCATAAAATTTATACTATACTGTCCAGATAATATTTTATAGTCAATTAAAATTTGAACGATAGTAAAAATAATACGTAGCGATAACAATACCCCTAGTAATATCACTTCTTTTTTTAAAAACATAGAAATGCCTCTCTGACTATAATCAGATTATGGTCTATTCGCATAATACCCCAAAGCTGCTCCTCCAGCAAAAAGCGCTGCTGCTCCACCTGCTACTGCTGCACCTATCTTCCAGATAGACACTCCGGCGATTACAAGAGGCAATGCTCCCCCATCCACATCCATCAACTCTTCTTCTGTAAGAGCTACAAAGTTCTGTTCCATTTTGTCAAAATTTGTCATCTTTTTTCTCCTCTTGTTCTATTTTTTCTAAATCTTATCTTCTAAAAAATGGGGTTCCAATAAATATACCGCGTAACAATAGACCTGTAATTAGACCCCGTTGATAACTTTCCTTGCTACCACCCACCAGCAAAGCTAAGTCGCTCTCCTTTAATACTTCAATAGTATACTTATCATTCATTTCATTCATCTCTTATCCTCCTAAAAACCAAAACCTCTACGAAATCCAATGTACCAATCTGCAAGGGTCTTCACCCAATTTTCTCCACCTTGAATATCGGTCAATTCTTCCGAAGTTAGCTCAACAAATCCATAGTAATGTTCTTTCATTATTTTATTCCTTTCTTTTTTCCTCTTACTTATCTATTCGAAAAACAATTCGAAAATGTACAACTAATTAAATTTATTTGAAAAATAATTTAGTAAACCATGGATAGAAAATTGGTAGATACATGAAGCAAACTCCTTTCCTTTTCCTCTCACTTATTTATTCGAAAAAGAATTCGAAAATAAACAACTAAATCAAAATTTATTTGAAAAATAATTTAATGTACCATGAATAGAAAATTGGTAGATACATAAACCAGACTCCTTTCTTTTTCCTCTTACTTATCTATTCGAAAAAATTTTCGAAAATGTACAACTAAATTAAATTTATTTAAAAAATAACTCAGTCAACCATGGGTAGAACATTGATATAAACATGAACTAGGCTCCTTTCCTTTTCCTCTTACTTATCTATTCGAAAAGGAAGTCAAAAAAATAAGAATATCAGAAAATTTTCCGACATTCTTATTGATAAATTTGTAAGTCTATTAAAACTATTCTACCTTGTAAAAAAATCCCTCGGTACTACCATTGATAAGTTGGTGTCCAAACCATAAGCGGTCTTGTGTAATATCAGACGAGTCAGTATAGCCATTATCTGAAGAAGAGGTGACAGACATGGTTATAGGGATTCCTGCTGGTAAAAAGGCAATAGCTGCACCAGCACCTCCATCTTTAGAAACAGAATTTGCCTTAAGATAGTGGTCAATTTCTTTAGCATGTTCAATTGAAATTTTGGACTTATCACTTACTAAACCATTTTTGTCGAAAGTAAATTCAATACCTGAACGATTCCTCCAAGTTCCTGAGACACTAGAAAAATCTCCATTTTGAATTGCAGAAATATCCATCCCTTTACTTTCTGACGGAAAGGAAGATTCTTCACTTATGAGACTTGTGACAGATTTCCAAGAGAAAGATCTTATGTCAAGGGAAGGTGGTTTTGTGCCCAGTCCCTCTTCTGTATCTGATTCGATAACTAAGTCTAATCGTGTTCCATCCTGATTGAACTTGTATAGTTTAAGTTGGATTTGATTAATAGATACTCGGGTAGATAATTGGAAATAGCCATTTTCTAAAGGATTAAAATGTACTCGCTCTCCAATAAAGTCCAGATTGTTTTCTGCATTGGTCAGTCGAATAACTTCGTCATTTTTAAGAGTTCGAATATCTAATAAATCGTAATAGTTAGAATCCGTTTTAAGGGCAACCAAAAGTTCGTCCGTACCATTTTGGTCTAAATCATACAAGCTGTATTGTAGTCCAGAGTATTCTTTAGGATAAGTATTTTTTAAGTTTGCTTTTGAATTGAGCTCTTTAGGTGAAGCTGATGAATCATCTAATACTTTGGCATATTCTTTAAGGACAGGATTATATAGGGTGTAATCATTTTTCTTCTCTTCTGATGTGGAAGTAGGCGAACTGCTACTAGAAGTAGTTGTTTCAGAACTTTCTGAGGAAGTGTTTTTACTCTGAGGTTGGCAAGCTGTTAAAATGGAGATAGCTAAAATACTGATACTGAATAGAAATAATTTTTTCATATGTTTAATCTTACAATTTGAAATTGTTTTTATACCCACTCACCGTTGTAATTGACACGATAACCGTCAGGTGTAGTTGTATTGATTGCGAGTGCACCAGAGCTATAGGCATAGTACCATTTACCAGATACCTTCATCCAGCCTGTTTTCATAGCCCCTGAGCTATCAAGATAATACCAGCTACCATTATCTTTGAACCAACCAGTCTTCATAGCACCTGAACCGTCGAGATAGTACCACGTGCCGTTGTCTTTTATCCAGCCAGTTTGCATCCAACCTGAACTATCGAAGTGATACCAGATATTATCTAATTTTGCCCACTGATTGTAAGGGTAAGACCCATCAAGTTGCATAAACCACCAACGAGAGCCCGATTGTCGCCAAAAACCCATACCCCTACCAATATCTTGCATTTGAAAAAAGAAACCTGGTTTATTAGTCCCGTTAGACTTACCTTGTTTTGTTTTCTTACTGGTATGAGTTCCGATAGCCTTCAAATCTTTGTCAAAAAGATTCGCCTTGGTCGCAAATGTTTGAATTTGAGAAGAATCGACTTCTGTGTATTGAATGGCTTTTCCATAACCGCCAGCTAATTCTTCAGAGCCACCAGATGCTGTTCCGAAACTTTGTGCAATGGTAATCCAACTATTTTTAGGATTCTCAAAGGCTGCAAGTCCCATATAAGTTAATTCTGGATTGATTAAGGATTCGTAGTGTCCAGTTTGACCAGAGACACTTGCCCCACTACGAGATTTAACATAATCGGCTTTTTCCTCATACCATTGATTAATAGCTGTCATAAATCCGTCATAGTTCCAAGCCAAGTTTTCTGCTAGGGAGAAATTTCCTGAAGACCAGGCACTCCAAATATCTTTATTAGATAAACGTTTATGATGCCTGGTTACAGAAGCTTCTGCTGCCCGAACGAAGGCTGTTTTTTCTAGTTCAGTTGACCATTTGATCGGAACATAGCTAGTAACTAGACCTTCATCTGCTGCCTCTTTTCGAATAGCATTGATACGATCTAAGATAGCCTGTTTATCTGGCGTTAAGAAAGTCCCTTCAATCCCAACTAGAGTAGTACCAGAAGAAGTACTAGTGACCTCAGAGTTTAAGATATTGTAGGATTGACCATTGATTGCTTGAGTGGAAACCAGCCTATCATTAGCAGCTACTGATTGTGATGTAACAATTCCTACCCCAAGAAGTGATAGAGCTGAAATCGTTGCAAGTGTGAACTTTTTAGCTTTGGTGTCCATTTCGTGTCCCCCTATTTTTATTTATTGTAAAATAATCAGTTTGTCCTAAAATCTAGACTTTTTTGGACAAACTTGATAAAATGAAAGTGTAATAATAATTGGTCAAAATGCTGGATTTTAGAACCTTTTTTCTAACGAAAACGCTTCTAAAATAGACTGTATTTTCTGTCCAAAAAATCCTAGGTTTTTTGACAAGAACTATGAATTTTTTATCCAATTATGAAAGGTGCTTTTTGATACTCCTAAGATGTCTGCACCTTCTCGTAAGGTTATTTCTTTTTTCTTATATTGAGCTATCACATCAGGGAAATTATTCGGGACAACCAATTTTGGTCTACCGAATTTCTTCCCTTTTTTCTGTGCTTCCCGTATTCCTTCCATTTGTCTTTGTTTGATTTGTTCTCTTTCAAACTGTGCCACATAAGATAGGACTTGTAAAACGATATCGGAGATTAGTTTTCCTGTGATATTATCATTGCTATTCTTTGTATTTAATAAGGGGAAATCTAAAACAGTTATATTTACTTTCTTTTTCTTAGTAATTGCTTGCCATTGTTCTAAAATTTCATCATAGTTTCTTCCCAACCTATCAATTGATTTAATAACCAATTCATCATTCTCTTTCAAGGTAGCTAATAATTTTTGATATTCCATTCTGTCAAAATCTTTTCCTGAAACGTAATCAATAAAAATATTTTCTTTTGATAATTTGTTTTCTACTAAGGCTGAAAATTGCCTATCAATATTTTGTTCTTTTGTAGATACTCGAACATAACCGTAACGCATAAAAACTCTCCTTTTTACACTTATTGTAAAATATAAAAAAGGGCAAAATGCCCTCAAGGAGTAGTGTATTCAACTTCTAGCAATTATATATTAGTTCAAACTGGTTCATCAAGCCTTAAAAGTATGTAAAAAATCACAAACTAAGACCTTCTTCATTCCTTTTCTTCAACTTTCCTAATTTCTATGCCTATTTTTTATCAAAAATACATGTAAAACTCCAAATGATGCAAATAGACACTTCAACTGTACTTTTCAGCAAAAAAATAGGCAGAACAAGCGTCCTACCTACTAAAAATATGCTATTGAAAGGAAAATGATTTTTTACTGACACCCTAGGCAAGCTTGGAACAAATAAATCATTGATAGTAACATTTGTGACATCCTATTTATTACTACAATTTCCAATGTCCCTGCTATTTCTAAGCCACCTCTGGTATGATCTATTCATAGTCAGAATAGATAACACCGTTCTAAATTACGATTCATAGTTACTCCTTTTTTTGATTCGTTACTACAAGACTCCTATTTACCTGATAAGAGGAGAGATGGTCCTCTTTACATGTGCAAGATAATTTTGAATCAGATTCATCATTTATCGTTCTGATTATTTTTTGACAAATTTTTCTGTTTTCTTCTCCGAAGACTTTAAAAATTTTTTTCTAATTAAATCATCCATATAAGGACCAAATATACCAACTACTAAACCAATAATAAAACTTTTAAAATCCATAATTACCACCAACATGTCGCTGCATATGCCACACCTCCAAGTATAGCTCCTCCCGCAGCACCAGTTGCTGCACCTTGCCATGTTCCTGTTTTAATTCCTAGCTGAAGACCTCGTGCTGCTCCTCCTCCAACACCTGCTTTGGCAAAATCTCCCCAATTGCATCCGCCACCTTCAAGGCAAGCAAGCATCTCAGTATCCATAAGTTCAAATTGTGACATCGTTTTTGTATTTATAACGAATACCTCTTTTTTATTTTTAATATTTGTCTTGTTACAAACTTGATAAGTTTGGTATAGCAGTGTTTATTAAATTGTTTCATCCAAATCTTGAATTACTGAAATAATCATTCCCTGTATTCCTCTTATTTATCTATTCGAAAACGAATTCAAAAATATAATATATGATATTCATTTTAATAAACTATATTAATAAAATGCATTGTAAACATTTCGCCCAAATGATCTACCAGCATTATAGATACCACCGAAAAATCTTCCCGTACTATCAATCACTTTGTGGACATCGATGTTAATATTACCTCTCCATGACACTCGACCACCCTCTACTGTTGCCAAATCTTTTTCTGTAAGACTTGTAAATTTTTCTTCAATTTTTATCATATTCATTATGTCTGTTCCTCTTTATCTATAATTTTTTATTAAAACAAATAATTGTAAATTGTTTCGCCAAACTTCTGCCCCGCCCAATAAACCGGTCCTAAAAGTAATGTCCCTAAAGCATAAATCCCAACTACTCCAACTATGAAAATGAATACTTTTACAGGAATTGACTGCAAACTGTAAAAATTCTCTACCCTAGTAATCCAACTTTCTATTATGCGTTCCATTAGCGCTCATCCTTCCCTGTTAACGTCCACGACGCTTAGCATGTGCTCCTGAAGCACCATCTACCGCACCCAATAAAAATGTTCCTGCAATTGCGACTCCTCCAACTACTACCAGACCAAATAGCAAGCCTCCTTCTACATCGGCCAATTCCTCATGACTCATTACATGAAAATTATTTTCCATATTTTTAATTTGTTCCATCTTATTCTCCTTTTTTGATTCTTAACAATTGAAAAAGGTAGTTATTTGTATTTCCTTTTTCATATATTCTGTTCATTGTTGTAGGTAAGCTTCACTCTCTAAATATTATCTTAGAATCCAAATAATGCACGACGTAAAATGAACCCCACCATTAAACCATGTTGGTAACTTGCCTCACTACCACCCACCAGCAAGGCTAAGTCGCTTTCCTTTAATACCTCAACAGTATACTTATCATTCATTTCATTCATCGCTTATCCTCCTAAAAACCTAAACCCCTACGAAATCCAAGGTACCAATCTGCAAGGGTCTTCGCCCAACTTTCTCCACCTTGAATATCGGTCAATTCTTCCGAAGTTAGCTCAACAAATCCATAGTAATGTTCTTTCATTATTTTATTCCTTTCTTTTTCGTCTCACTTATTTATTCGAAAAATAATTCGAAAATGTACAACTAAATTAAATTTTATTTCAAAAATAATTTAATGTACCATGAATAGAAAATCGGTAGATACATAAGCCAGGCTCCTTTCCTTTTCCTCTTACTTATCTATTCGAAAAAAATTTCGAAAATGTACAACTAAATTAAATTTTATTTCAAAAATAATTTAATATACCATGAATAGAAAATTGGTAGATACATGAACTAGGCTCCTTTCCTTTTCCTCTTACTTATCTATTCGAAAAAAATTTCGAAAATGTACAACTAAATTAAATTTATTTAAAAAATAACTCAGTGAACCATGGGTAGAACATTGATATAAACATGAACTAGGCTCCTTTCCTTTTCCTCTTACTTATCTATTCGAAAAAAAGTCAAAAAAATAAGAATATCAGAAAATTTTCCGACATTCTTATTGATAAACTCATCCAAGTCTAACAGATATTAGACATTGAGATGTTTTTTAAGTGTTCTTCTGGCTGTTCGTGATACGGGGAAGTGCAAGCCTTCTAACAAGGTCACTTCTGTGGCAGTCATCTCTTCAATTGCTTGTAAACTGACTAAAGTATTGCGATTGGCATAGACAAAGTAATCTTTTTCAGCCTTAGTAGCGATATCCTTGAGACTACCATAAATGGTCTTGATAGAATGATTGGCATAATAGACCTTGATACGGTGGGATTCTACTGAGGTTTCAAAGGCTAAAATCTCATGGTAGGGCAGAGTGAAGCCCCGTCTTCCCTCAAAACTATAGGTGAAGAGACGCATATTTTCCCTCTTATCTACTGCCAGTACATAGTCCAGACAGCGCTCCAGCTGATGACGGTAATCCTCCTCAGGCTGATCCTTGGAAATAAAATCCAAGGCAGACAAGTGATAGCGAAAAGCTAGAGGCAAGGCCTCCGAGTGCGTGGACACAAAGACAATGCTTGTAAAGGGATCTCGCTCCCGAACCTGTTGAGCAACTTGAAAGCCCCGTTCACGCTCTCCATCAATCTCTAAATCCAATAAATAGAGTTGGTAATGGTCAAAATACTGAGAATACTTTTCAACATCTCCATAGCTTTTAGCAATATCAATTTCCAATCTTAAATTGCGAGAGCGACCGATATCTAGTAAAGTCTGCTCTATACGCCCCTGCTGGACTCTATCATCTTCCAAAACTAAAATTCTCATTTCTCTCCCCCTCGTTTCTCATCCTTAAATGGCAATTCTAAATCTTGTCTAAAAGTCGTCTCTCCTAGCTGAGTATCTAAGTTTAAATCATAATGAAAAACCATATCCTCCAAGGTCGCTAAGCCCAGTCCACTGTGGTTACCCTTGGTCGAATAACCCTTTTGACTGAGAATGCTAGGATTCAGTTCTTCTTTCTTACGAGTGTTTTCAATGATAAAACGGACACTCCTATCACCTGCCAACAAAGCAACCCGAATCTGCGGATTTTCAGACTCACTGGCTGCTTCTAAGGCATTTGTCGTGAGGATAGAGAGGATACGGATAGCCTCCAACATCGGCAATGCCAGCTCTTCGACAACCCCCACCGTCTCCAAACTAAAATGAATTCCTTGATTATCGGCCACAATCATGGCTTTTGCCAAGGTATTACGAATGGCTATGTCATGGATATTATGAAGATTAAAGGCCGTGTAATCTGCCTTCCTCAGCTTTTCATTGGTCTTTAGAAAGACATCTTGATAAATGGTAGAGACCTCAGCCATGTCTTGATTAGCTATAGCAGGCTCCATGCTGGCGACAATTCCCGCAAAATCATGACGGAAACCTCGAACCTCATCATAGAGATGACCCAGCTTGTCCACCATCCCTTGCAAGGAACGATTTTCATCTTCCTGTCTCTGAATGGTCTGCTCATCACGATAAACCTGCTCTAAATGCTTGATATAAAAGAGCCAAGAGAAAAAGAGAATGAAAATCAGGAGAGAAATGGTCGTGTCAAAACGAACGTAGAAAGGATTACATCCCCCAGACATGATGGATGAAAACAGTCTGAAACCAAACAATAAGAATAAAATCCACATACTTTTCATCACTAACGATTGAAATTTATCTAAAAATAATATATTGAAATCAATTCCCCATCGTCTTAAAATGACAACAGACAAAAACAACGAAATCAAACTAAATACAGAATTAAATCCACTGTGTAAAAAATCAGATAGTTCAGAGTAGTCAAATATCAATCGTATTATAAATGTCAAAATCAAATATCGAATACTTTGATAAAACACAAATAGATAGAGGGCAAGAAAGAGAGCTTCCTTCTTCTTTTTCTTTAACACAATCAAAAATATTATATAAAAGAATAATAAATTAGCAATATGAGAGAAACTCGGAAAAACGAAGGTAGCAGCTAGATGTAAAACTACCAAAAGAAATATAGAACGTTTGTCATAAAATGATTTAGATAGTTGACCACCCAGATAAATCGGAGGAGCTAGTATATTGATTAAAATCAATATGAAACATAAAAATTCAAGAAATATAATCATAAATCTGTTTAGTTAACACATTTTAATCAAAATACTATCTTGGCTCTGGGCGTAGATGTAGCCAATGGTAAATATCTTCAAAAATCCCTCCACCATTCACTTCCTCCAAAACCTCTGGAGTTAACTCTTCAAATTGTTCTAATTCTACAAATGTATTTTTCATTTCCATGACAGACTCCTTTTCATTATTTCATAGATAACTCTATCCCCTGTTCCATCTACAAAAGGCTTTAGTTTCCTTTTAAAATACAAGAAATCTAAAGCCTCCTGAAAATGGTATATTGGTTAGAGCGTTAACGATTAGTTGTGAAGATGTTATTTTTATTTAACCACAACCACTTTATAATATTCGTTTGAGTGTGGAGATTCAATCTTAATTTTTTCACCATATAAACCATCGATTTCTTTATCCAGATAATCTGAAACTCCTGATGGCAAGCGTTTCATCTTAAGAATTTCACCAGATTGATCCGCATAGGCTAGGATGTGATAGTGGGTTGTAGCCATACCATCATCAATCAATACAAAGTAACCTGTTTTGAGCTTACCTTGCTCATTTTCTAAATAGTATAGTTTATTGTTATTGATTGTAAAGTGGGTAGCTCCAAGACGAAGTCGTGCACCTGGATTTTCTAAATAGACATCATTGCCAACTTTTTTAATCTCTGAATAGGTTGTCATTGCTGGGATATTAACCACACGATGTCCATTTTCATCAAAGTAGTAGCGATTTGGTAAGTTTTGGAAGTTCTGTACAACTGCCTTAGGATCAATTTCTTGTCCTTCTTCTTTATTATCCACTAAAGCTAAGGTAGTATTTGCAACCTCATCTCCATATTTATTAGAAAACTTCTTGAACTCTGGTCTGATATACCAAGCATTTTTTTCAATAATAACATCGTCACCTTTAGCATTTAGCAAATATTCTTGCCCATCTCCAAGTTTGACAATATCATGAATATTGTATCCAGCATCTTTTCTATTTGCTAGATAGCCATCCTTACCAATGACATAACTTTCCCCATCACTGGCTGGAACAGCTCTATCTGCGACCATAGCACCTGATTTTTCAAAGTAAGACCATTTACCATCTATGAACTCCCAACCTGTCATCATAGAACCACTAAAATGAAGATAGTACCATGTAGACCCTTCTTTGTACCAACCTGTACGCATGGCGCCACTACTTGCGAGCGAATACCATGTGTTACCTTCCTTGTACCAGCCAGTACGCATAGCTCCACTATCTGCTAGTGAATACCATGTATCACCGTCTTTGAGCCATCCTGTCTGCATTTTACCAGTGCTGTCGAAGTGATACCATGAGCCAGCATTTTGTACCCATTTATCCTTAGCTAGACTGCCATCTTGAGAAAGATTCCAGTCAGCACCATTTTTAACCCAAGTATCTGCAGCCTGTGCTTGGTTGATAGATAAAAGCAAACCAGCACCTACAAGCAAACCAAGTGTAAGTAGTTTAGATTTTTTCATAGCCATTTCCTCCTTTATTGAATAGCTATAAGAGGGCTTCCCCTCTTTATTTAGCTATATTCTAATACTTTTCATTGTCAAAGTCAATAATATTGTGAAAAATTAGACAATATTACCAATATCTACGAATTGTATTTTGAGTAATACCGTATTGATTCATATAAGAAACATATTGACCTGGATATGGAGCATGAACTACCTTTCCACCACCAACATAAATACCTACGTGGTCATTTGTCTCTTCACTATTATACAAAATCAAATCTCCAGCTTGTTGAGAACCATTACTTACATAACTTCCTCCTGTTGCTTGACCATAGGTTACTCTAGGAATACTAATATCAAACTTAGCATGAATAGCCATCGTAAATCCTGAACAATCTACGCCACTATTCAAATCTGCCCCACCCCAAACATATGGAATTCTTCCTACAAATGTCTCTGCGTATTCACCAAGAGCTTGCCCACGATTTTCTACCCATACACCACTGTCTCTAAAGAAGTATGGTGTACCATTCACACGTTGATAACCAGTTACCATAGCACCACTAGCAGATAAGTAGTAATAATTACCATCAGGTTGAATCCAAGTATTTTCTTTCATCCATCCTTGGTCATCAAAATAGTACCACTTGCCATCTAATTGTTCCCAATTTTTAGCATACCCACCTGAACCGTATTTAAACCACCATTTACCATTGGTTTGCATCCATGTTCCTTTCGGATCACGATATTGATTGAAAGCTTTCTTCTCTTGATTTCCCTCTGCTTGGGTTTCTTTATCTTCAAAACCAATCAATTTTACTTGATCAGCTTCTTCAGCTTTTATCTTGCCTTGATTAACTAATTGAGCAATCGCTTCTTTCTCACTTGCTGATGGGGAATCAGCATAGGCTACCGTAGTATTTGCTAGGAGAACGCCTCCTGCAAGAACTAACAAACTAGAATAAAGATATTTTTTCATCATAAAAATCCTTTCTTTTTCTCCTTTTTGGAGATTGATTTTTTCTGACTTTATTATATCCCTTATTTCTCCTCAGATTTCTACTGTCCCTAGAAAGACTAAATCTGTTCCTAAACGGTCACTTATACTCAATGAAAATCAAAGAGCAAACTAGGAAGCTAGCCGCAGGTTGCTCAAAACACTGTTTTGAGGTGGCAGATAGAGCTGACGTGGTTTGAAGAGATTTTCGAATAGTATTAAGCCAAATAAAAAATTCCAAAGCAAATGCCTTGGAACTCCGATTGCTATTTTCCTTGAATGATTTTAACCACATCTCCTACACTTTGGAGTTGGTCAATTTCCTCATCGCTGATTTCGATATTAAATTCATCTTCCAGCGTCAAGATAAACTCCATCAAGTCAACTGAGTCAGCATCCAAGTCGTCTTTCAGACTCAAGGATTCTGTCACGACAAAGCCCTCTCCCTGTCGCTCTTGGATAATGGTCACAATACGGTCAAAAATTTCTTTTTCTGTCATCTCTTTTATTCTCCTGAAAATTCACGCGCAGTCTGGGCAACTACGTCTGTTTCTAGCATGGTACGAATCTGGCGGATTGTACTATAAACAGCCTTGGCATCGCTTGAGCCATGAGTCTTGACAACAGGTGCCTTGACACCAAACAAGACTGCTCCACCAACATCTGAGTAGTTGAGCTGTTTTTTCAAACCTCTGAGGCTGTCCTTGAGAAGGAGGGCGCCTAGTTTCGCTCGAAGACCACCACCTGTAATAGCGGTCTTGAGCAAGCCCATGATTCCCATGGCTGTCCCTTCAATAGACTTGAGCACAGCGTTTCCCGTGAAACCATCTGCCACGACAACATCCGCAACTCCATTCATCAAATCACGCGCTTCCACATTTCCGATAAAGTTCAAACTTTCATCAGCTGCTAGTAATTCGTAGGTTTCCTTGCGAAGCGGGTCGCCCTTACTACTCTCTGTTCCGTTATTGAGCAAGCCAACGCGTGGTTGCGCAATTCCACGGACATTTTTAGCATAGAAAGAACCTAGAACCGCATATTGATGGAGGTGCTGGGCTGTATTTTCTGCATTAGCACCGAGGTCCAGCATGTCAAAACCTTTCCCATCAATAGTCGGCAATGTTGACATAAGCCCAGGACGGTCGATATTCTTGATACGACCCACGATGAAAAATCCTGCCGCTAGTAAAGCACCTGTATTCCCAGCTGAGAGAACAGCGTCTGCTTCGCCGTCTTTGACAGCCTTGGCCGCCAATACCATACTGGCATTTTTCTTCTTCCGAATTGCTCTCGTAGGTTCATCGTCTGAATCAATCTTCTCATCCGTATGGATAATGCTGACGCGCTCTGTCGCTGTCAGATATTGCTTGATTTTAGCTTCATCTCCATAGAGTTGAACCTCGATATCTGAAAAGTCAGCCAAGGCTTGATTGACACCCTCAACGATGGCCTGAGGTGCGTAATCGCCTCCCATGGCATCTACTGCGATTTTTTTCATTTGTCTTCCTCTTTTAGTAATTGTCCCCAGTCGGATAGGGAATCAATAAATTTCTTTGATTTTAGGTGAATACCAACGTACTCTTCGTAGAGTTGATCCATAAATTGGCGTAGCTCTTGCTTGATTTCAGGCTTGAGCGAAATGGTCTCCAAGGTCTCAAAATCAATGGCTTGAAACTGATTGAGCAGATAAGGGATATTGGGATTGAGATGGCAACGTCTCTCATCTTCATAATAATGATCTGGACAGAGGCAGGCTCCATATTTGAAAGAAAAATCAAAAGCCTGACCGACCCGATGGCAGAAGACACACTCATTAAAATTGAGGCTAATCCCAAATCGAGTCAAGATTTGGATTTCAAAAATATTGGTCAAAACCTGATAATCCAAGCCCGCTTCCATCAACTCCAAGGTCTTTTGCAAAAAAGCAAACAAGGGAGCATCTTGCTGATTGTCCTGCAAACTAGCATCGGCAAGAGCTGCTACGTAGGTCGCATAAGCCATGACAAAGAGATCGCTATTAATCTTGGGAAAAGTCATCACCTCATGATAGTCCTCAATGTAGCTAAGCCCGTCATCATTGATTCGTAAGAGAAATCGAGCCAGCACCAAGGGCTGAATAACAGACGCCAGTTTGGATTGACCAGCATGTTTGACGAAAAACATGCGTTTACCAGCCTGCTCTGTAAAGATTTTGACTAGCTTATCATCCTCACGAAAGTTGCGATTGTAGAGCACCAAGCCTTGACTCGTGATAGACTGAATCATGCTTCTCTCATATACTCCTCAAGCCGTTTCATGGCTTCTTTGATAGTCTCCATGCTGGCTGCATAAGACAGGCGAACATAGCCTTCACCATAACGCCCAAAGGCAGCACCAGGGATAAAGGCAACGGCCTTCTTCTGAGCAAAATCCTTGAGAAAGGCAAAGGAGTCTTGGTTGTAGCCCGCTGGAATCTTAGCAAAGATATAGAAGGCACCGTCTGGTTTGATAATCTCAAAACCAAGAGCAGTCATTTTCTCGATAATATAATCTCGACGCTGGATGTATTCCTTCTTCATCGGTTCCGCATCGTTTTTACCAGCCGTCAAGGCCTCCACCGCAGCGTGTTGAGCCATAGTATTTGCGGCAGTCACCAAGTACTGGTGACTCTTGATTAACTGGGCTGTGAAGGCCGCAGGAGCGAAAATCAGCCCCAAACGCCAACCGGTCATAGCATGCGATTTAGATAGACCATTGATAATAATAGCCTGGTCTCTCAACATCGTTCCTAGAGACACATGGGCTTCGCCTGTGTAGGTCAATTCTGAGTAAACCTCATCACAGACAACGAAAATCTCGTACTTGCGTAAAACAGCTGCCAAGGCCTCCAACTGCTCCCGACTGTAGGTAATTCCTGTCGGATTTGCTGGATAGTTGAGAATAACCGCCTTGAGCTTGTCACCCTGCTCCAAAATGGCCTTCTCCAACATCTCAGGAGTCAAGACAAAACCATTTTCAGTCGTATCAATCTCGACAATCTCTGCCCCAACTAGATTGACAATCGGTTCATAACCCGGATAAGCAGGAGCTGGCAAGAGCACCTTGTCTCCCTCTTCCAAAATAGCCGTCAAAGTCGCAGATAAAGCCTCTGTCGCCCCAATTGTAACCAAGATTTCATTTTCAGGAGCATAGTCCAGTTGGTACTTTTCCTTAACAAAGTCACTGGCCGCCTTACGTAGAGTCAGCAGACCACTCATCCCTGTATAGTAGGATTGGTTCTGATCAATCGCTCGCTTGGCCGCCTCCTTGATATGATCTGGCGTTGTAAAATCAGGTTCCCCCAAAGTCAAACGCAAGACCCCAGGAATCTCCGAAATAGCCTGGTCAAACTGACGAATCAACGAAACTTGAATCTTATCTAACTGTTTATTAAAGCGCTTAGTTAAGTCCATAGATACCTCCTACTGTAAAAACGTATCTCTATTATACTACAAAAGCCCCCCGACCGCAAAAATACATGATAGAATAACGCTAGCATGACAAATTGAAGTGTGTTAATTTAAATTGATTACCACACTATGTTTTTAGAATACTCAATGAAAATCTCATGAGACTAGGAATCGAGGTGAAAGCATAACTAAAGTTAGGTAAGCCGAAGATGACAACGTATCATGAGATTTTCGACGAGTATTGAGGTTTTGATAATCTTCGTTACAACTATTCTAGCACCATTACTGATTACTATTACCGGTAATGTCATTTCTGAGTGGATAGTCAGAAAGTGGTTAGATAAGCGCGACAAAAAAATATAACCTGAGTTTAGTTTTAATGTAACTGGACAAAAAGAAATACCAGAGGTGGAGCTCTGGTATTTTTGTTTTTGCCAAGACTTCGTTACAGTTCTTGTAAGATTATTATTACATAATTAGCACTACTTGTCAAATAATTGTTAGCTCCACTTTCTATTTTACTTTTCCTCTTTACAGGTCTATAATGGTAACAGATTCTATTTGGAGGTTTTTATGTCATTTCTATCAAAAAATGGAGCAGGCATCTTGGCCTGCCTTCTCATTTCCATCCTATCTTGGTACTTAGGAGGATTCTTCCCTGTGATTGGCGCGCCCGTTTTTGCCATTTTCATAGGCATGCTTCTCCATCCCTTTCTCTCACCCTATAAACAACTGGATGCTGGATTGACCTTTAGTTCCAAGAAATTGCTCCAGTATGCCGTTATCTTGCTTGGTTTTGGTCTCAATATCTCGCAAGTCTTCGCAGTTGGGCAATCTTCACTCCCTGTCATCCTTTCCACCATTTCAATAGCCTTGATTGTTGCCTACCTCTTCCAGCGTTTCTTTGCACTGGACACAAAACTGGCTACCTTGATTGGAGTGGGGTCTTCTATCTGTGGGGGCTCTGCCATTGCGGCGACAGCGCCCGTTATCCATGCCAAGGAAAAGGAAGTAGCCCAAGCCATCTCCGTTATCTTTTTCTTCAATGTCTTGGCTGCGCTCATCTTTCCAACCCTAGGTACCTGGCTTCATCTATCCAATGAAGGCTTCGCCCTCTTTGCAGGAACTGCGGTCAATGATACTTCCTCTGTAACGGCTACCGCCAGCGCCTGGGACAGTCTCTACCAAACTAATACCCTCGAATCCGCAACCATTGTCAAACTCACACGCACCCTAGCTATTATCCCCATCACTCTCTTTCTCTCCTACTGGCAAAGTCGCGAGCAAAAAAATAAGCAAGGATTGCAACTGAAAAAAATCTTCCCACTTTTTATCCTTTACTTCATCCTTGCCTCTCTCCTCACTACACTACTTACCTCTCTAGGTGTGTCCAGTAGTTTCTTTACCCCTCTCAAACAACTCTCCAAATTCCTTATTATCATGGCCATGAGTGCTATCGGTCTCAAAACCAATTTAGTAGCTATGGTCAAATCCAGTGGAAAATCCATTGTTCTCGGAGCCATCTGCTGGATTGCCATCATCCTCACTAGTCTTGGTATGCAGACCCTTATCGGCATTTTCTAATACAAAAGGTAGCCCATCAGCTACCTTTTCTTATGCTTCCTCAATCAAGCGTGTATGTTCTCTCTTAATACAGCGATTCATCACGATGTCATCACATCCACCAGCACGCAAGATTTCTTCCGCTTCTAGACTTTCAAGTCCTAGCTGTGCCCAAAAAATCTTAGCATCAGCCTTGAGAAAATCACGCGCCACATCTGGCAAAAACTCACTGCGACGGTAAACATTAACAATATCTACAGGAAAAGGAATCTCAGCGAGACTAGCATAAGCCTTTTCACCCAAGATTTCTCCACCTGCCGCCTTGGGATTGACTGGGATAATTTTATAACCCCGAGCCTGCATTTCCTTAGTCACTCGATTGCTGGTTGTTTCCTCACGGTCTGACAAACCCACAACAGCAAGGGTTTTACTCGTTGCGAGATACTGACGAATCACACCATCACTTGGATTGATAAATTCTTGACTCATAAAAATCCTCCTTTTTCATCAGTATAACACATTTTGAAAAGGCTTGCATAATTCTACTACAAAAAAGGAAGACTAGCTCCCTTTTTATTTAGCCTCGTACCAGGTTGCCCCTTCATTCTCATCTGCGATGAGGGGAACACTGAGTTGAATGGCTTCTTCCATAGTTTGTTTGACCAATTTTTTCATCTCTGCCAATTCAAATTTAGGAACTTCAAGGACGATTTCATCGTGCACTTGCAACAGCATCTTAGTCTGATAACCACCTGCAACCAAGGCTTTGTCCAGCTGAATCATAGCAATCTTAAGAATATCTGCCGCCGACCCCTGTATAGGAGAGTTGATGGCTGTCCGCTCTGCAAAACCACGAATGTTGAAGTTGCGCGAATTGATATCTGGCAACTCACGACGACGTTTGAAAAGGGTCTCTACATGGCCCTTATCACGCGCCTCACGCACCACTTCATCCATGTAGTTTTTAATACCTGGGAAGCGTTCAAAGTAGGTATCAATATAGGCTTTGGCCTCCTTACGACTAATGCCCAAATTATTAGACAAACCAAAGTCTGAAATCCCGTAAACCACTCCAAAGTTAACCGCCTTGGCATTACGACGGTCGTTTGGAGTCACATCCTCAGGACGCTCAATGCCAAAGACCCGCATGGCTGTCGAAGTATGGATATCTGCCCCCTCTTGAAAGGCTTTAATCAAGTGCTCATCCTTAGAGATATGCGCCAAAACGCGCAATTCAATCTGTGAATAGTCCGAGCTGAGAAGGACACTATCCTCCCACTCAGGCACAAAAGCCTTACGAATGAGACGGCCCTGCTCCAAACGCACAGGAATATTTTGCAAGTTTGGATCCACACTAGACAGACGCCCAGTCTGGGTCAAATCCTGCACATAACGCGTGTGAATCTTTCCATCAGCCAAAATCCAGTCCTGCAAGCCAATTACATAAGTAGACTGAATCTTAGCAATTTGACGGTAATCCAGGATTTTCTTAACAATCGGAGCAATAGGAGCCAGGCGTTCCAAGACATCCACCGCAGTCGAGTATCCAGTTTTGGTTTTCTTAGTGTATTCTAGAGGTAGCCCCAACTTTTCAAAGAGAAGTACACCCAATTGCTTAGGAGAGTTGATATTAAACTCCTCACCAGCCAACTCGTAAATCTCTTGAGTCAGTTTTTCAATAACAAGCTCATTTTCAGCCTGCATCTCAAGCAAGGTCTCTTTCTTGACCGTAATCCCAGCAATTTCCATCTTGGCAAGGACAAAAGCCAGAGGTTGCTCCATATCATAAAGAAGCTCTAATTGCCCATTTTCGCTGAGTTTTTCAAGCAAAACAGGCTCTGTTTCGACCAACACAGCAAGCTTACGAGCTAAATGCTCCAAGAATTTCTCACGTTTAGGAATGGCCTTTTTGACACCCTTACCATAGAAAGTCTCATCATCAACCAAATAAGTCTGACCATAAAGACTAGCAATGGTCGCAATTTCATTGTCCTCCACAGTCGAAAGGAGGTATTTAGCCAAACGGCTGTCAAAAGCAGGCGCTTGCAAATCCACACCAAAGCGATTCAAGAGAACTTTAGCCTTCTTAAAGTCATACACTCTCAGAGGTGTTTTTTCTAGAAAATCCTTGAAAATCGGCTCTTGCAAAAGTTCAAGCTTGTCTGTAGCATAAAGTTTATCCCCACAAGACCAAGCAAATCCAACCAAATCATCCGTATGGTAATTCTCACCAAAAAGCTCAAAATGGAAGATAGATTCTTCACTCAGCATATCTTGACTAATTTGGTCAACAATAGTAAAGTCCAAACTTTCAGCAACATCAGCTGACGACACATTTAAAGCCTGCTTGAGCTGTTTGAAGCCCATCTCATCGTAGAATTTCCCAAGATTTTCCACATCTGGACCACTATAGACCAAATCCTCCAAACCAATCTCAATCGGTGCCTTGGTATCAATAGTCGCCAGTGTTTTAGACAAAAAGGCCTGTTCCTTATCATTGATAAGATTTTCCTTCATCTTAGAAGTCTTCATCCCATCAATATTTTCATAAATTCCCTCAAGCGAACCATGCTCCAGCAAGAGCTTGATACCCGTTTTTTCACCGATTTTGGTCACCCCAGGGATATTATCCGACTTATCACCCATGAGCGCCTTGAGATCGATAAACTGAGTCGGTGTGATGCCCATCTTTTCCATGAGATATTCTGGCGTAAAGGCCTCAAACTCAGCCACACCTTTCTTGGAAATTTCAACCACCGTATGCTCATCCGTCAGCTGAATCAAGTCCTTGTCCCCACTGACAATGGTAATATCAAAACCATCCTGCTCAGCTAGCTTATCCAGCGTCCCAATGATATCATCCGCCTCATACTGAGCCAACTCATAATGACGAATCCCCATATGATCCAGCAACTCACGAATAAAGGGAAATTGCTCACGAAACTCATCAGGAGTCTTAGCCCGACCACCCTTATAGTCCGCATACATCTCTGTACGGAAGGTCGTCTTTCCCGCATCAAAAGCCACCAAAATATGACTAGGTTCAACCCGCTCCAATAAATGGCTCAACATCAACTGAAAGCCATAAATCGCATTGGTATGCAAACCAGCCGCATTCTTAAAACGGTCCAACTGCTGATAGAGCGCAAAAAACGCCCGAAAAGCAACAGAAGACCCATCAATCAATAATAATTTTTTCTTATCCATACACCCATTATAAAGGAAAGCAGGGAAAAATACCATTGGAAAGAGCTAGAGCAAGTATTTTTCAAACTTTTTCCGAATAAATAGATAGTAGCAGTGAATCTAGTAAACCTAGATTTAAAAATGTGCTATAATGAAAGGAGAAGAAATATGACTGTACGTCATCCGGGCATTAGCCCGACCAATGATTTGGTTGCTAAGAAAATCTTTAGCAATCCAGAAATCACTTGTCAATTTATCCGTGATATGTTGGATTTACCAGCCAAAAATGTAACCATTTTGGAGGGGAGTAACATTCATGTCTTGCCTTCCCTACCGTACTCGGCTCAGGATTTTTACACTAGTATAGACGTATTGGCAGAGTTAGACAATGGGACACAAGTTATCATCGAAATACAAGTCCATCATCAGAATTTTTTCATCAATCGCCTGTGGGCTTATTTGTGCAGTCAGGTCAATCAAAATCTTGAAAAAATTCGCCAACGAGAAGGTGATACTCACCAGAGCTACAAACACATTGCCCCAGTATACGCTATTGCTATCGTAGATAGTAATTACTTCCAAGATGACTTGGCTTTCCATAGCTTTAGTATGCGCGAGGACACGACAGGTGAGGCTTTAACAATTACAAACAATGGACAAGAAAACCATCTAGTCAAGATGGCATTCTTGGAATTAAAAAAATATAGAGAAACCAGCAAAGACGAGGTTCGCAAGCCGTGGTTGGAGTTTTTCGGGAATAAACCCTTTACCCAAGAACCTGAGCGAGCTATCAGCCAAGCAGACCAACTGCTGGACTACAAGAGCTGGTCTGAGGAGGACAGGAAGATGTTTAGTCAACTACGTATGCGTGAAGAACAGGCATTGTTAGCGCAGGACTATGCCTTGGAAACAGCTAGGGCGGAAGGTATTGAACAAGGTTTAGAGCGTGGCCTTGAACGAGGACGAGCAGAAGGAATTGAACAAGGCCTAGAGCGAGGTCTTGAACGTGGTCGTGCGGAGGGGCTTGAACAGGGATTAAAAGTAGGTTTAGTAAATCTAGTCCGCCAAGGTCTCCTGACTTCCGAGGTTGCCAGCCAGCAATTGGGCATGACCGTCGCTGAGTTTGAGGCACTGTTATAAGATTATACAATCACTAATAACATAAAAGCGAACAAGAATGAAATATTGTCTTGTTCACTTTTTATTTTCTACTGTCCAACAAAGCCCTCACGCGATTATATACCACAAAAAAACAGGAGATTTCTCTCCTGTCATGATTCAACTATCTAAAATTAAACCCATTCACCGTTTCCGTTTACAGTGTAACCATTTACAGTAGTATTTACTGCAAGGGCACCTGAACCGTCAACATAGTACCATTTGTCTGAAACTTTAAACCATTGACTTACTTTCATAGCCCCTGATGCTTCAAGATAGTACCATGTACCAT